>ONIY01000046.1 GCA_900318065.1 uncultured Prevotellaceae bacterium | reverse complement strand
AATAAACTTGACGTTGGCGGCGAGGTGTGCTTCGGCGTAGCGCACGTAGACGTTGGCCGACTGCATGAACAGCTCGGGCTCGCGGCTAGCATCGTAGCACAACAGGTAGCTCATGATGGTCCATGCTGCCATCTCCACCAGGCGACGGGCGTGGAAGGTGATGTAGTCGGGGTCGTCAAACGACTTAACCTTCTCCACAGCTTGCTCGTAGGCTTCCATCATCTTGTCGACGCGGGCTTTGAGAGGAGCAACTTGGTCGCTGTACTCGCCAGCGGCATACTCCTTCATCTGAGCCAGATAGGTGCCAGTGGTGACGTGGCGAATTGCCGCTACCACCTGCAGCTGGGTTGTTCCCTCATAGATGTTCATGATGCGTGCGTCGCGATAGAGTCGCTCGCAGGTGTAGTCGCGCATGAAGCCGCTACCGCCGTGAATCTGGATGCAGTCGTAGGCGGTCTGGTTGGCATACTCACTCGACGAAGCCTTCGACAGTGGAGTGAAGGCGTCGGCAAGGCGGTTGTAGCGCTTCATCTCGGCGCGCTCCTCGGGAGTGAGCGAGCGCTCACGCGAAATCTGCTCCCAAATCTTGTATACATCTACAAAACGCGCTGTCTCATAGAGGATGGTGCGTGCAGCGTCGAGCTTAGCCTTGATATTGCTAATCATCTCGGCAACAGCAGGGAAGGTGATGATTGCCTTGCCAAACTGCTCACGGCTGCGGGCATAGTCGATAGCCTCGTTGTAGGCTGCTTGGCACAGACCCACGCTCTGGGCGGTGATACCCAGGCGGGCACCGTTCATGAGCGACATCACATACTTGATGAGGCCCAGGCGGCGCGAGCCACACAGCTCGGCCTTGGCGTTCTTGAACACCAGCTCACATGTGGGACTGCCATGGATACCCATCTTGTCCTCGATGCGGCGCACTGTCACGCCACCGTTGCGCTTGTCGTAGATGAACATCGACAGACCGCGGCCATCCTTGCTGCCCTCCTCGCTGCGTGCGAGTACCAGGTGGATATCGCTGTCGCCGTTGGTGATAAAGCGCTTCACGCCGTTGAGGCGCCAAGTGCCATCCTCGTCTTGAGTGGCCTTGAGCATCACGCTCTGGAGGTCGCTACCAGCATCGGGCTCGGTGAGGTCCATCGACATAGTCTCGCCGGCGCACACACGTGGGATATAGCGCTGGAACTGATCCTCGTCGCCAGCCTCAAAGAGGGTGTCGATACAGCTCTGCAAGCTCCACACGTTCTGGAAGCCAGCATCGGCCTGAGCAATCATCTCGCTCATCATCGAGAAAGTGACGTTGGGCAGGTTCAAGCCACCATACTTGCGTGGCATCGACACGCCATAGAGTCCAGCCTTGCGGGTCACGTCAAGGTTCTCCTGAGTCTTGCTGGCATAGGCCACACGGCCGTTGGCATGATGAGGACCTTCCTTGTCGACGCTCTCGGCATTGGGAGCGATGGTCTCGGCAGTAATCTCTCCGGTTATCTCCAGAATCTTGTCGTAGGAGTCGATGGCATCGTCAAAGTCGACTGGTGCATAGTCAAACTCCTGGCTCTGAGTGTAGTCGCGCTCTTTCATTCCCACGATTTTCTCCATCAAGGGATGACGCAGATGATACTGCAGAGCTTTATTGTCTTTATAGAAATTTGCCATAAAATATTTTAAGTGTTAAGTGTCAAGTGTTAAGTGTTAAGTATTAAGTGTCAAGTTGCAATATAAAATTTTCGAAGAAAATTAAACTTAACACTTAAAACCTAACATTTATAACTTATTTTGAGTTTTTCTTGTAATACTTGATTAGTTTTGGGATAATATCCTCGAGATTGCCGGTGATAACGTAGTCGGCAATAGAGTTGATGGGAGCGGCAGGATCGTTGTTGATAGAGATGATGATAGAGCTCTCGTTCATGCCAGCCACGTGCTGAATCTGTCCCGAGATACCACAAGCAATGTAGAGCTTGGGGCGAACGGTTACACCAGTCTGGCCAATCTGACGCTCATGCTCACAGAAGCCTGCGTCGACGGCGGCACGGCTTGCGCCCACCTCACCACCAAGCACGTCGGCGAGCTGGAAGATAAGGTCGAAGTTCTCCTTGCTGCCCACGCCGTAGCCACCAGCCACGATGATGGGCGAGTTCTTGATGTTGATCTTCGACTTCTCCACCTCACGGTCGATAATCTTGACGATAAAGCTTGCTGGGTCAACATATTTGTCGGCATCGAGGTTGATGACCTCGCCACGATAGTTGGGATCAAATATCTCCTTCTTCATCACGCCCTCGCGCACGGTAGCCATCTGTGGACGGTGCTCGGGGTTGACGATGGTTGCCACGATGTTGCCGCCAAAGGCAGGACGAATCTGGTAAAGCAGGTCCTTATACTCGGTCTTGGTCAAGGGATCGGTGTGGTCGCCAATCTCCAGTGCAGTACAGTCGGCAGTAAGACCGCTGGTCAGGCACGACGACACGCGTGGACCCAGGTCACGGCCAATCACCGTTGCACCCATCAAGCAGATTTGTGGCTTGATTTCCTTGAAGAGATTGATAACTATCGAAGAGTGAGGAAGCGAGGTGTAAGGATATAGGCGCTCGTCCTCTACCTTGTAGACCACGTCGACGCCATAGGGGAACACCTGCTCCTCAATGCCGTCGAGCTTGTCGCCCAGGATCAGAGCCTCGAGCTTCACGCCCAGGCGTGTGGCAAGGGTGCGGCCCTTGGTTAACAACTCCAGACTGACATCGGCAACGCGGCCGTCGTCAAACTCGCAGTAAACTACTAAATTGTTATTATCGTTCATTGTTCTATATTTAAAATCAGAGTTGAGCAGTTGAATAGTTAAGTAGTTGAGTAGTTGAGTAGCGGTACGTACTATTTTACTGCTTTCTATTCTACTATTCTACTATTCTACTATTTTACTAAAATGTTAACCAATAATGTGGTCGGCAATGAGTTCTTGCACGAGACCTTCGAGTTGGGCTTCGTCGCCACCCTCAATGGTCTTGCTCTCCTTGGCCTGGAACACAACGTTTACTACTGTCTTAACCTTAGTGGGCGAACCCTTCATACCTATCTGGTTGGGGTCGGCCTCAATGTCGGCAACGCCCCACTCTCGAATGTTGAGGTAAGGACGAGCCTCAACGAGACGCTGGCGCTCCTCGCTCAGCTGTGCCTTCTCGCTAGGAGTAACGGCATATTTGTACTTCTGTATCAACTTGGCGTTGCGGGGACGGCAAGCGTCGGCACTGCCGTTGACGGTGACCACCAGTGGCAGCGGGCAGGTAACGGTCTCAAAGCCGTTCTCGATGCGGCGCTTGATGGTGGCGATGCCGTTGTCCACCTTAACGCTCTCGGCATAGGTGACTTGTGGCAGACCCAGCTTCTCGGCAATCTGCGGACCCACCTGAGCGGTGTCGCCGTCGATGGCCTGACGGCCGCCAACGATGATGTCCACCTTGTCGAGGTGACGAATGGTCTGTGCCAGCGAGTAGCTTGTGGCAAGGGTGTCGGCGCCACCCAGTGGGCGGTCGGTGAGCACCACGCCATCATCGCCACCGCGATACAGGCTCTCGCGCACCATCTCGGCACTGCGAGGCAGGCCCATCGTCACAAGTGTGATTTTAGAACCAGGATGAGCATCCTTGAGTTGAAGCGCTTGCTCAAGCGCATTCAAGTCCTCGGGGTTGAAGATTGCGGGCAGGGCGGCACGGTTGATGGTGCCATCGGCCTTCATCGCATCTTTACCCACGTTGCGGGTGTCTGGCACTTGCTTGGCCAGCACAACGATATTCAAACTCATAAAATCAAATGTTTGTTGAAATATTACTTTGTTGTTTTATACTCTAATAATTGCAATAGCATGGGCACAACGACCCATAAAACGTGCAAAATTACACATTTCCACCCACACAACAAAAACTTTACACCTTAATTATAGATTATTAAGGAAACTATTGATTGATCATTGCTATCATTTCGGCAGGGGTAACAACTATGGGCGTGCGAGGAAAATGTTTGATGTTTCCAGTCACCAAATATGCATCTTCTTTCGATAATGCCACCTCATAGAACACCACATCTTTAGGGTCGGGAAAGTGTTCGTAAGTGGTACTCACACGCTGCGAGTCCAATCCTTTTACCACTATGAGGTTGATGATAGCATCTATCAACTCTGACGGGAACCCAAACTTCTCGCGTTTAAGCACATTATTGTATTCCGTAATTATTTCATCATTGTATAGCGGTGTGATTCTCATTTGTGAAATCACCATATCGAGCACACGCGCGGTTGCTGCATCTCGATTCCTTGTCAGCAATGCCGAAACAATAACGTTGGTGTCGATAACTGCATATATAGTTGCCATAACACCTATTTGCGTTTATCGGCTTCTTCGCGTGCCAGGCGTATTTCTTCATTAATCTCGTCAAGAGCCATTTCAGGGAACTGACCCTGCACTGCCATTTCACGCAATTTGCGGAAAGCTGTGAGGCCGTCAACAGGCTCATTCTCTTGTGGAGCACTAATTTCAAAGGGGATACGACGGCTTCGAACCACAGCGTTCACAAAGATGTTCATTGCTGTGTTGGCGCTCATGCCAAACTCCGAGCATAGCTGGTCAAAAATCTGCTTCTGTTTAGAGTCAACACGGACTGTCATTGATACTTGTGCCATAATCTTATTCTTCTGTTTTAGTGATTATGACTGCAAATATACATCATCTTGACGTAAAATGCAAATGTTTTGCCATAAAACATTCATTATTAGTCACAAGTACAGTTTTAACCAATCTGCGCACCACACTTTTCCTCAGCAAAAGTTTCTCTTATTGTTTAAAGAGCACATTATATAATAGTTTTTTAAACCAGTTAGTGCCGATATGTATTCACACTCACGTTATTCATTCTGTGTTTATGGCATTTTATGAGATCTGCGTTGAAACTGAGTTTTACAGTTTTATCTTGTTCTCATGGTCTCTTATTATGTCGTTTTCAAGTTCAATCTTTTTCTTGTCGTTCTTCCTTATACTCCATCTGAACAATATCCATGGCGTAAATGTTTTTTTTGTCGTGTAAGTAATGCTTTTATATGTGCCAGTGCCTACAGTTGTCATACTTCTTGGATTGCCGATAAAACTTGTGCATCCTATCGACAGCAAAATGTCAGGAGTGAAACTGTAAGATAGCGTGAGGTTGCTTTCTGGATTGTAGTTCTTAGTTTTTGAGAATTCAGTGTTGATGTAGTTCTGATAGGAGAAATTAGTTCGTATTTCGAACTTTCCCCATTTCTTGCTCAATAGCAAAATGCCTGTGAAATGTTTTTTTGCCCCAACTGTTGTGTAATAGTTTACGTTGTAGGCTATGTCCATAAGCAAGAACCATCCTTTTATTCGCCATGACACATTGCACCTCAACTGCAGCGAGCGGAAACGCCCTATGTTCTTATATGTCGTGAGCAGCACACCATTGTCATCGGCAAGATGAACAGGCTCGATAATATCGCGAGATATTCCGTAAGAGACATTTGTGCCGAGTGCCAGTCTACCGCTGAAATATGAGGTGTTCCAACCAAATGTGTGCGTCTTTGACGGCATGAGAGAAGGATTTCCATGGCTGACAAGAAGCGTGTCGGCAGATGTGTTGTATGGGTTAAGCATAGCAACAGAGGGAGAGGTGTTACTATATGAGTAGCTGACTTTAGTGCTCAAACTGCTTGTTATGTTGCAGTATATGCAAAATGACAATCTCGGTCTGAGGTAATGATGATGAATGCTGTCGGACTTCATAGACACATACTCCATGCCAGCTGTGGCGTCGTAAGTTAGTTTTCGTGCCAGCATTCCATTATATCCAGCAAATACAAACTCGTTCAAGCGATGGTGCCTGAAAAGATAACTCCAGATACCGATGTTTTCAATTCTATCATAAGAATATTGCAATTCGTTCCCTATATTCAGACTGCCGCCATTGTCGAAATCTTTGGAATAATCCAGTGTCAATGTAGTGAGCTTGCGGCCATTGTCATATTTTAGTGTGTTCACATCTCCCACTCCATTTAAAGTCTCTTCCAAGCTGCTTGTGTTCTTCGCATGATTATCGGAATAAACAGCATAAATCTCCATTTCCTCGTTGTTGGAGAAGAGATGCTTATAATAGGACGTTGCTGAAAACAGACTTGAATGATAGTCATTAATGCTGTAACGAGTGATGCTGTACTCATTCTGCTCGCCAGAAGACGTGTTTCGGCTTGCTTCCTTGCTTGCGTTACCTTGAACGTAAGCAGCAAAAAAGTCTTTTGCAGAAATGCGCCACTTAGCCATCAGGGAATAATCAAAGTCTTTGATTTTACTTTTTGATTCTCCAGCGTATTCTTTGGTGAGCACCGGTGTTTCCAAATTGTAGCTGCTCGTTTGCCTGTTGTGACCTGTGCTGAAAGAAGCATCGCCATAAACCGAGATGCTGCTGTTTCCAATCTCAAATTTTGGTGATGCGAAATAGGATTTCTCAGGGTAGTCGGCACGTGCCGACAGCTGCAAGTAAGTGTATAGCGATGTTTCTTTCAGTTTAATGTTCATAATGCGTTTCACCCCTTGCCGCATATACTTTGCTCCCACTACGTCAATAATCTCCACCGACTTAATTCGAGACGGATCTATAGGGCTTATACCTGAGTTCACTCGCATACCGTCAATGAGTATCATCATCGACTGTCCGTCGGAAGAACGCACACTTTCAGTAACAGGATCGCTATAGAGTAGTGGAATTTCCTGCAAGGCGACAAAGGGGTTTCCACTTTCTCTCGCTTTCTTCGACAGGTAAAACACATGTCCCTTTGATGTTAAACGGCTACTTCTCCCCATGACTACAACGCTGTCAAGCATAAAGCTTCTCGTTTCGAGAATAAAATCCTGAATGACATCTCGTTCTATAGCAACTGAGTCATCCTTGCTAGTGAACCCCATGCAACTAACTACTACATGATATTTTCCTTGTGGCACTTTGCCAATGCGGTATTCTCCGTTCGTATTCGTGTGTGCCAACGCCTCCAGTTCTCCGTTCAGGTAAAGATATATTTGTGCTTCATTTATGCCAGTTCCCATTTCGTCAGTTACTTTTCCTTGCATACAATATTGAGAGAAGGCGAAGACTGGCATTAACAAAAAAGTGAATATGCAAATATGTTTCATAAAATTGAACTTTAGAATTGATTATCTGGATGCAAAATTACCTATGATTGCCCAAGAATGGGCACTATGGTTGTTTCAATATGTTTCTACTATATGTTAAAATATAATGCCCTATTCTTTTTGAATTTCTACTTAATTGGTTTGCTGAGCCTTATATAGCAATTAATTGTTCATGATTTAGGTCTATCAATAAATCATTGAGAAACTAAATGAAACAAATTGATTACTCTAAAATTTGGTAATCCGCCTTTTTCTCTGTTCTTTTGCACTCAAAAATCAAATTTAAATATGAGCATAGGAAAGAATATTACTCTTGTTTTAAGTGCATTTTGGGTGTGCTTGTTATTCTCTTGTTCTCAAGATCGCTATTTGGAGGAATTTGAGAGAATAAAAAAAGTTGGAGATGAATCCCCCAGTAAAGCACTATCAATGCTAGACTCTTTAGAAATTGGGGTCAGAGAGAAGAGCGAGTATGTCAAAAACAAGTATGATTTACTACGAATCAGACTAAATGACAAGGCAGACAATCTGCCAAGTTCGGACATTATGATAAAGAAACTTGTCAGTTATTTTGAGGAAAAAGGCTCTATACTTGAAAAGCAAGAGGTGTCATATTATGCGGGCAGTGTATATCGTGATTTACAAGATACGCCCCGTTCGTTGGAATATTTCCTCAAGGCCGTAGAATATGCTAATGCAGGAGGCGGTTGTGATTCGATAATGCTTCGCAATTCATATTCCAATCTAAATGACCTATATTATAAAGTGCAAAATTATAGTGATGCAGTTAAAATGGCGCAAAACGAGCTTGAACTTGCCCGACAGATAAAGAAAGACAGAATTCTTCCGTATCTTCATATTGGCACAGCTTATCTTGCTATGCACAAACTAGAACAAGCTAGTGCGGCGTTTGATGCGGCCTTTAATGAGATTGCACACTCAGATCGTATTTCAGAGTATCAGACTGAACTGTTTTATTTATTGGACGACTTCTCTGCATTAAACAAGACATCCGCTGCGCAGAAATGTCTATCGCTTATAGAGTCCACTGAATTAGAACATCTTTCGGGCTATCCCTGCATGGCTCTCGCTCAATATTACGAGTCAATTGGCAAGAATGATTCTGCAATAGTCTGTGGTAAATCAGTACTAGACGATGAGAAAGATATTTATAATATGTATGATGCATCTAAACTTTTGTATCAGATATATAACAAAATGGGTGATGTGAATAATGCCAGTTACTATGCCGGGATTTACATGCAACTGAGCGACTCTTTAGATTTTGGAAAACGTCAAGAACTGGCAGCTACAGCTAACAACGAGTTTCTGTACCATCTTGACCAAAAGAAAGAGCAAACTTTAAAGGATGAGAAAGAGCGGTATAAAAGCACACTCACTATTGTTGTCATGGCAGCAACACTTTTAGTGAGTTTAGCATACATTCTTTATGTAAGAAGACGTAACAAACATTTAAAAGAAGTAGTGACACTTTCGGCAGAACTTCAGCGAATGTCAAATAATGAAAAGCAACTCCGCAAGGATATTGAGCAAAAGGAGAGGGACTTGGAGAAATATAAGAAATCATTGGAAAAATCATCAGATGAACTCAACAACGTGAAACGTGAACTTCAGCGTGTCAATGAAGAACTGGCCGATAACGAAGAAGCATTGAAAGTAAAAGAACAGCAGTTGTCGGAAAAGATGGCCCAAAACAAAACTTTCATCAAGCTTTTGCATCAGTCAGAACTGGAGGGCAAAGCCGAGGATGTGATTTATGCCATCAGACAGTCCTCCAAAGGGATGAAAGACATGAAATCGTCAGACTGGAAGCAACTTTATCAGGCCGTTGATGAGCTATACCCTTCATTCAAAGATCGGTTACTGAAAGAATTGGGCAACTTCACCGAGCAGCAGATGCAGGTATGCTATCTCCTGCGAATTGGCCTCTCTAAGCCACAGATACAAGGGCTTACCAATCTCTCACGTGTTACCATCTGGCGATGGGCTAAGAAATACAACTGGGTGTTGACAGCAGATGATAATGTACTTTTGGCGGGGCAAACATAAAATGAGGATGGCAAACAGGCATAAGGCGACCTGTGATCAACGTGCAAGGTTTTGTCCTGCCATCTGATTAGGAGTAACGAAACTGTACCCACGTTTTTTCAGCGTCTTGATAAGCTTAGGCAACAGCTCATAAAAACCCTTGGGGCGGCGACTGTCTTTGCCAAAGTGTACCATCAGGAAATGGCCGTTGAGCGTGTGCTGTTGTTCCCAATCCATCATCCTGTTCCACAGCCACTTGTTGTCACGGTAGTACTTCATTCCCACCCATGTGTAATCATTGTTGCTCTGGGTGCCTGGAGTGAAATTTATCACTTGCAACCCCAGTTCTCGTGCCCACGAAGCATGGCGGGCATTATACCACTCATAGGGCGGGATGAAATAGGGAGAACTCTGTGGCGTGATGCCAAAAGGCGCCATCGTGGCGTAGGCCTGCTTGAGGTCGGCGATGAACTGGTCATGAGTCACCAGCGAGGAGTCGCGGTTGTCCCATGGACACAGCACCTGGTGCTTATAGCCATGGCACGAAACATAGTGGCCGTCGTCGAGCAGGCGCTTGACGATGTCGGGGTGCCGCGAGAAGAAATATCCAGTGAAGAAGAAAGCACCTTTCACATTGTTCTTCTTCAAGGTGGAGATAATCGTCTGTGCACCAGTGGCAAGACTGTCGGCAGTAAACACAAGGCAAATATTCTTCTCTCCTGGATTGCCCTGCACAATTCCACCATTGTCATAGATGTTGTTGTCAACACCTTGCGCCGTCTCGCCACGCCCTTCCATCTCATAGGCCGACAAAGGGAACGTGAGCGATGCAGTGCCGTCCATCGTGGGTTCGTTGGTGCTATAGTCGTGGGTATTGTCGTGATAGACCACGTCGCCGGGCTGGAAGTCAAGATAGGCATTAGAAGTGACGTTGGGCATATCCTCGTTGATGTTCACACCTTTCAGGCTATTGAAGATAGTGGCATAAACTGGCCCATCCACCAAGCCACCTGTTGGGAAACCCACATTCTGGAACACCCAGTTGCTGTGGGTGGCATGAGGATAGACACCTCCCGCTGGAAGTTCCACTATCATGCTCGTGCCCCAAGGGTTACACCCCAGGAGCCAGTCGCGCAGCGAGCCTTCCATTTCCTCAAACTGATGGTCGCCCGTCAACTGACGGTATAGAATACACTGTGTGAGCAACGCCGTGGTGAGGTTGTTGCTGCACCATATTCCCGGCACACCCCAGTAGAACGGATGGTTGATATCCCGAGCCCGCTGCTCCACTCGCTCGATTCCTGCCTTTAGATTGCGGATGAACTCGTTGCGCAACCGCTGGTGATCGCCCGCCATCGTTGCCACCTGATAGTGGCCCATGTTCATGAACGGATACCACTGGTAGTGCCGAGCGCTGTCGGCGCCCATCCACGGAGTAACCGGCTCTCGCCGTCCGTACTCTACTGCCTGCAGCAGATATTTCTTGTCGCCAGTGAGTCGATACAGCTCAATAGCTCCAAGCTCCATGTCGTCGACCCAGTTGTCCTCCTCGTAGATATAGGGCGACACCACGCTCACCGTCTGGGCATTGCCAGGCATGTCGATGCCCACTTGATAGGCATCGGCAGCCTTGCCCTCGATTTTCAGTGCAAAGTCGGGATAAAAAGGTTTTAAAATTTGGCTGCCCAAAGCAAAGTCGCTTGCAAACTTCCCTGCGGTGCTGGCACCACCCATCGTGGCATTGAGAAACTTGCCACGCTGCTGTGGCTTGCCGTTGACGAAATACACCGGCCTGCCATTGTTTGGTCCCCAGCCATAGTCGGCAGGGTCATCCTTGGGCATCTTGGTGCCTATATGGTCACGGTCATCGGCAATCTGGTTATAGAGTTCGCCCTTCTCTGGGTTCATACGGTCGAGCCAGTCAAGTCCCCACTTTATCTGGTCCACGATATCGGGCACACCATTGGCACCAGCGTCGCCACGGGCGTCGAAATGGTCGGTAAATGCAGTGGGGTTCTGCTGGTAGGCAAACATCAATTGATAAATGGCATTGGCGCTCGTTGTGGTGTATTGCAGCAGGTCGGCAGCGTCGTGCCAGCCGCCGCGCACATCAATGCGCTGCCCTTCCCGGGTGGGATGATAGCGCACATAGGCATCCCTGGTGTGACAACTGTCGTGCTGGAACGGGTTGTAGCCACACTGCTGCTGGCGCATGTAGTTGAGCACAAAGTCGGCAGTGCCGTTATAAACTGCCCCGTTGATGGCAAAGATGGGGGAAGTGGTGTTTCCCACACGCAAGAAATATGACCCTTGCCGTTGAAAGTCGCTGAAACTTAACCTGCAGGTATACTTCATGTGCTGTAGTGGCGCTGTGACACGAACTTGACGTGATTTATAGGCCACCTTTCCTGTAAAAGCATCAACCAATTCGAAACCGTCGACAGTAGTTGGGTCGTTGCTCATGAATACCGCCACCTTAGTGGCATGCGGCAGATATCCCAACTGATTAATGCGAATCCATTCACCCGCATTGGCCATTGTCGCCATCGCGATCAATAACAAGAGAGTTATTATGCTGTTTCTCATCTTAAATTAGAGTTTTAGATGTTCCACGCAAAGATAACGTAATTTTGACAAAACTCCCAAAAAACATCGGTTTTTGCGATAAAAACAAGAGAAATTGTGCTTTCTTTTTTTACTAGTCCCGACACTTTTCACGGCTTATTGGATTGCGGTTTTGCAGAAAATTATTATATTTGCACGATTAAAGCAATTATCTTGAAAACTATAAATACTAATTTTATAAACCATTTTATGAAGAAAAAATTAATTGCCGCTGCTGTTGTGGCACTGGCAACAACAGGTATTGCTATGGCACAAAACAGCAATTTCAATTACAACGTGGACCGCTTTGCCGACATCGAGGTGTTGCGCTATCAGGTCCCAGGTTTTAACGACTTGAGCTTGCAGCAGAAGAAGTATGTCTACTACCTCACCGAGGCAGCCCTTCAGGGACGTGACATCCTCTTCGACCAGAATGGCAAGTACAACTTGGTGGTTCGTCAAGTGCTTGAGGCGATGTACACCAACTATAAAGGTGACCGCTCGAGCGCCGACTTCAAGGGCCTTGAGAAGTACCTGAAGCAGGTGTGGTTTGGCAATGGCATCCATCACCACTATGCTCAAGACAAGTTTGTGCCTGAGTTCTCGCAGGAGTTCTTTGATGCCGAGTACAAGAAGTTGCCACTTGAGGCACTCCCCATTCAGTCGTGCGACAAGTGCAGCAAGGAGAAGAAATGCGACAAGGCCGACAAGCTACTCGCAACCCTCGACAAGGTGATTTTTGACCCCACTTTCATGGCAAAACGCGTGAACCAAGCCGATGGCGAGGACCTGATCCTCACTAGTGCCAACAACCTCTATGAGGGCGTTACCCAGCAGGAGGTTGAGGCATTCTACGAGGGCATCAAGGATCCTAACGACCCCACTCCCGTGAGCTATGGTCTAAACCGCAAGGTGGTGAAGGAGAATGGCAAAGTGGTAGAAAAAACCTACAAGATTGGTGAGCTCTACAGCAAGGCTATCGTCAACATCGTGTACTGGCTGCAAAAGGCTGCCAGCGTTGCCGAGAACAGCGCTCAAAAGGCCTACATCGCCAAGCTCATCGAGTATTATACCACCGGCGACCTCAAGGCATTTGACGACTACAGCATCATGTGGGCCGAGGAGACTCAGGGCACAGTTGACTTCATCAACGGCTTCATCGAGAGCTACGGCGACCCTCTGGGAATGACCGCCAACTGGGAGAGTATCGTCAACTTCAAGAACAAAGACGCATCGTTCCGCACCACACTCATCAGCGAGAACGCACAGTGGTTTGAGGACAACTCGCCAGTTGACAAGCGCTTCAAGAAGCAGAACGTGAAGGGCGTGAGCGCCAAGGTTATCACCGCTGCCATCCTTGCCGGCGACAGCTATCCCTCTACACCCATCGGCATCAACCTGCCCAACAGCAACTGGATTCGCGCCGCTCACGGCTCGAAGTCGGTAACTCTGGAGAACATCACCGATGCCTACGATGAGGTGGCCAGTGGCACTGGATTCAACGAGGAGTTTGCCTACAGCGACACCGAGGTTCAGCTCATGAAGAAGTACCTCACCATCGCCGACAAGCTGCACACCGACCTGCACGAGTGCCTGGGCCACGCCAGCGGACAACTGCTGCCCGGCGTTGACCCCGATGCCCTCAAGGCCTACGGTGCTACCCTCGAGGAAGGCCGCGCCGACCTCTTCGCTCTCTACTATCTTGCCGACCCCAAACTCGTGGAGCTTGGCATCTTCAAGGATCCCGACACCTACAAGGCTGAGTACTACAAGTATATCATGAACGGCCTCTTGACCCAGCTCACCCGCATCGAGCCTGGCAAGGACATCGAGGAGTCACACATGCGCAACCGCAAGTTCATCAGCGAGTGGTGCTATGAGAAGGGCAAGAAAGACAAAGTTATTGAGATTGTGAAGGACAAGAAGAGAGGTGGCAAGACCTTCGTTAAGGTCAATGACTACCAGAAGCTCCGCAACCTCTTTGGTCAGCTTCTTGCTGAGGTGCAGCGCATCAAGAGCGAGGGTGACTTCGAGGCAGGCCGCAAGCTCGTTGAGACCTATGGAGTTAAGGTTGATCCTAAGATTCACGCCGAGATTCTCAAGCGTTACGAGAGCTTGAACATCGCTCCTTACAAGGGCTTTGTGAACCCAGTTTACAAGCCTGTTTACGATGCTAACGGTGAGATTAAGGACATCAGCATCAGCTATGACGAGAACTACGTTGACCAGCACTTGCGCTACGGTCGCGACTACTCGCCACTGACTAAGTAAATTGAATCGTTCAATAATCGACCATTAACAACTAGATTCTCTAGAGGTTTTAGTTTTTCTAGAGAATCTAGTTTCTCATTTATAGTTAACATGACTCAAGATCTTAAGAAAGAGTTTTTTGCCTATCGTAATGGCATCATTGCTGAGCAATTGCGCGCTGCTGGTGACCCGCACACTATGATTATGGGGTGCCAACTCGCCGACATTATTGCTATTGCCAGCCACTACAACAAGGATACACAGCTGGCGCAATCGCTGTGGTACGACGAGCAGCACCGCGAGTGCCGCCTGGCAGCAACCATGCTCTACCCTATCGAGGATTTTTCTTGCGAGACTGCCATGTCATGGTGCAACAATGTGGAGAGCGTGGAGGTTGCCGACGTGCTGTGCCACCGCCTGCTGCGTCACCTCGACTATGCCCCCGCGCTGTTTGATCAACTGCGCGAGAGCGACACCATCCTTGTGCGCTACACAGCCTGGCGACTGCTACTCAACCTTCTCATCATGAATAAAATAGAGAAAACCAATGAATTGCGCGCAATGGTGGAGAAAGAATTAGAAACAGCCCAGCCACCACTACGCCATGTGCTGGAAAGCATTGCCGAGGAACTGAATTAGGATAATCATGACTATTGAAGTTGCTTTTTGCTTTTTGCTATTGCAGTTTAAAGCAAAAAAATGACGAGTGATAACTTGTAACTGAAAACTTTTTTCTAATTTTGCACCATGATTCAATGAGTTTGGGGGTGCTGCATCGTTAAGGCTCCTGAGAGTCAATTGCTTGTCTAAGCAATGTTCACAAGATGCTGATGTGGCTGAGAACATACCCATGGAATCTGAACCGGGTAATACCGGCGTAGAGAACAAAACTTATTAATTTAAACTCAAGTTCCGCAAGATTAGTTGATGGGCTTATCATGCACAAGATGCAGTGTGATAAACTCCCCCTCTATCTTAGAGGGGGCGGGGGGGAGTATGATGATTTCGTCACATTTCCCTCATTGTTGCATTGTGTCGACTGCTGTCATACTCCCCCTACCCCCCTCTATCTTAGAGGGGGAACTTTCCTTCGGGACCAAATTAATTTTAGGAAAAGTAAATGAAGAAGACTATGCTTCTTGCTGCCGCTGTGTTGTGTGGCAGCGTGCTTGGCACTGCCCAACTGCGTGAGCCAAGCGACACCCTGCAACTCCAAGAGATTGAGGTGCTTGCAACTCGTGCGACAAGCAACACCCCCGTTGCTTTCACCAATGTGAGTAAAGAACAACTTAAACTCGTGAACCACGGCCAGGACATCCCGTTCCTGTTGTCGTTCACCCCAGGCATTCTCACCACGAGCGATGCCGGTGCTGGCGTGGGATACACGTCGATGCGCGTGCGTGGCACCGATGCCACCCGCATCAATGTGACAATGAATGACATCCCCATCAACGACTCAGAGAGCCACAGCGTGTTCTGGGTCAACACCCCCGACCTCACCTCGTCGCTGCGCGACATCCAGGTGCAGCGTGGAGTGGGCACGTCGACCAACGGCTCGGGAGCCTTTGGCGCAAGCGTCAACATGCGTTCGCAGGAGATTTCCCGAGTGCCCTTTGCCGAGGTTTCGGGCTCTTACGGATCATTCAACACCAACAAAGAGACCGCAAAGTTTGGCACCGGCCTGCTGGGCGAGCACTGGGCGTTTGAGGGCCGCCTGTCGCACATCTCGAGCGACGGCTACCGCGACCGTGCCACCTCATCGATGTTCTCCTATTTTGCCCAAGCCGCCTATCTCAACGACAAGACACAGGTGCGCTTCATCACCTTTGGCGGCAAGGAAGACACCTATCACGCCTGGGACGGCATCAGCCGCAGCAAGCTCGAGAGCGACCGCAAGTACAACCCCAACGGCGAGATAAAGCACGACGGCGTGGTCACCGGCTTCTACAAGGACCAGAAGGACATCTACAACCAGTATCACTTCCAGCTGCTGCTTGACCACAAGTTCAACTACCGCTGGAAACTCACTGCCGCCCTGCACTACAC
Organism: uncultured Prevotellaceae bacterium; assembly: GCA_900318065.1. Taxonomy (GTDB): domain Bacteria; phylum Bacteroidota; class Bacteroidia; order Bacteroidales; family Muribaculaceae; genus Sodaliphilus. Next base: position 2,273 of record ONIY01000046.1, on the reverse strand, counting down.
CGACGGCTACGGATACTATCAGGAGTACAAGAACCAGCGCACCCTCACCGAATACTCGCTCGAGCCGTTCTACGTAGACGGCGAGAAAGTAAAGAAGTCGAATCTCGTGCGCAAGAAAATCCTCGACAGCGGCTTTGGCGGCGGCGTGTTCTCGCTGCACTACACCGGCAAGCGCCTCGCCAGCGTGCTGGGTGGAGGCTTCAACAAGTACAGCAACAACCACCATGGCCAGGTGATTTGGGTAGAGAACTACCTGGGCACCCTCGAGCCCGACCACGAGTACTACCGCAACAAGGGCAAGAAGACCGACTTCAACATCTACTGGAAGAACAACTACAACATCTGGAGCGGGCTCAGCGCCTATCTTGACCTGCAATACCGCCACATCAACTACACCATCAAGGGCGTAAACGACAAGTGGGACTGGACAGCATCGCCCGAGCACATGCAGACGCTCGACGTGGACGAGAACTTCAACTTCTTCAACCCAAAGGTAGGACTCAACTGGCAAATCAACCGCAAGAACCGCGTCTATGCCTCATGGGCTATAGCACAAAAGGAGCCCACCCGCAACAACTACAACGACGGCCCTCTCACAGTGCATCCCAAGGCCGAGAAACTCATGGACTGGGAGGCTGGCTACGAGTTCAAGAGCCGCATCTTCAGCGCTGGCGTCAACCTCTTCTACATGAAGTATAAAGACCAGCTCGTGCTTAACGGCAAACTCAACGAGATAGGCGAGCTCATGGCCGAGAACGTGCCCGACAGCTACCGCTGCGGAATCGAGCTGATGGCTGGCGTGAAAATCACCAACTGGCTGCGATGGGACGTGAACGCCACCCTGAGCCGTAACATTATCAAGAACTACGTGGGCTACGTGAGCGACTACGACGACAACTGGGACGACATGTGGACCCAGACGGCAATCGAGAAGGGCAACACCACCATCGCCTTCTCGCCCAGCGCAATAGTCAACAGCGTGCTGCAGGTAGACTACAAAGGCTTCATGGCGCAGCTGCAGTCGCAGTATGTGAGCCGCCAGTATCTCGACAACTTCGAGAGCAAGGAAGACTCGCTCGACCCCTATTTCATTAGCAACCTCGAGCTGGCCTACTCCTTCCGCCTGCCTCACACCAAGCTCATCACCGCTGGCGTGACAGTCTACAACCTGTTCAACAAGAAATATGAGAACAACGGCTACTCGCAGACGGCAGCCATCTACACCGGTGGCGACAAGAGCAACGCTCCCACCCTCGTGAGCGACCCACGCTTCTACCCCATGGCAGGAACCAACGTGCTCGCACACATAACACTGTCGTTCTAAACTCTGGTTTTTGGTTGATAGTTTATGGTTTATGGAAGACAAGTTTGGTTTATAGTTTATCGTTTATGGTTTATGGAAGACAGGTGCAAAATTAAAGGCACTACAATCACTAAAATAAAAACTGATAGCTGATAACTGATAACTGACTACTGACTACTGATAACTGATAACTAATAATTGGACTGGTTGCAATTCATAGACATCGTTAGCACGGTGCTCGGGCTGCTTTACTTGTGGCTCGAGTACCGCGCCAACATCTGGCTGTGGGCAGTGAGTGTGATCATGCCAGCTGTGCATGGATACCTCTACTTCGAGAAAGGACTCTATGCCGACTTTGGCATGGAGTTCTACTACATCGCCATGGCAATCTACGGCTTCGCATGCTGGCGGTGGGGAAACAAAGGGAAAAGTATAAATGACAAAGGACAAAGGACAAAGAGGAAAGAGCTGCCTATCACCCATTACACTCGCCGACACATGGTCGCCTCGCTCTGCACCTGGCTGGTGCTCTGGGGATTTATTTACTGGATTCTAACGACCTACACCGACAGCCGCGTGCCCATTCTCGACAGCTTCACCACCTCGCTGAGCGCCGTGGCACTGTGGGCACTGGCCAAGAAATATGTCGAGCAATGGCTGCTGTGGCTCGTGGTCGACGCAGTATGCTGCGGCCTCTACATCTACAAGGGAATCCCCTTCACCGCAGGCCTCTACGGCTTCTACACAGTGATGGCAGTGCTAGGCTACCTCAAGTGGAAAAAAATGATGACAGCCAGCGAATAATGCACGAATGCACAATTACAATCGCCCTTATCCACTCCTATCCATTCCTATCCACTCCTATCCATTTCTATCCACTCCTATCCACTCCTATCCACTCCTATCCACTCCTATCCACTCCTATCCACTCCTATCCACTCCTATCCACTCCTATCCACTCCTATCCACT
>ONIY01000006.1 GCA_900318065.1 uncultured Prevotellaceae bacterium | reverse complement strand
AAAAAAACTTTCCACGTTCCACTTTCCACGTTCTTCGCGCGGAGCGCTTACTTTATCTTGAAATTGTGTTGTGTTTTTCCTGTTTTTGCGTCGTTGAGGTTTAGTCTCAGGACGTGGCAGGGGGCGTTGGGGCTTTTTAGTGCGCCCACGTTTACCGAGAGGTAGAAGTCTCGCCAGTAGAAGATGCTGTCGCTGGGAGTGGACATGAGGTCGTGGACGAGGTAGGCGTCGACGGTGTCGTTATATTTTGTGTCCCGGTCAATCATCATGTATAGTAGGCGGCTCTTGCCGGTGTATTCGAGCTGTCCGTGCAGGTTGATGTACTCGCCTGTGCGCCACACGCTGCGGGTGATGATGGGTCGCATCTGGTAGGAGTCGAGTGGGTTGCTGTTGATGCGCAGGGAGTCGCTGTAGATGCGCGAGAGTCCGGTGGCGTCGACGTTCCAGTAGGTGCCGTCGGGTGCTTTGTGACTGATGGCGTAGTAGAGCAGCACGCGGTCGTTGAGTTGCACCTTGCTTGGCGCGGCTACGGTTGTGAAGAGCGTGATGGGCGGCAGGTCGTCGCGCTGGTCGAGGCGGAAGGTGGCGTGGTTGTCCTGGTCGACGCCGGTGTAGGTGACGATGTCGGCGAGCTCGGTCTCAAAGGAGGAGTCGAGCTTGCCGTCGTGGTCTCTAGAGCAAGCCGCAAAAGCCAGGAGCGCTGCTATTAGGATGATGGAGTGTTTCATTGTTCTTGTGTTCTAGGGGTTCTAGATTCTCTATATAGACTAGTGGGATTGTGCATTGTGCATTATGAATTATGCATTGAGAATCATTCCATCTTGCATGTGGAGCACTCGGTCCACGTTGCTGTTTCCTGCGAGGGTCTCGTCGTGGGTGACGATGACGAACGTCTGGTGCAGCTTGTCGCGCAGGTCGAAGAAGAGCTGGTGTAGCTCCTGCTTGTTGTGCGAGTCGAGCGACCCCGAGGGCTCGTCGGCAAGGATGATCTTGGGCTTGTTGATGAGAGCTCGTGCCACTGCTGCGCGCTGCCGCTCGCCACCGCTGAGCTGCGCAGGTTTGTGGTCGAGCCGCTGACTCAGGCCCAGGTAGTCGAGCAGTTGGCGCGCGCGGTCGTAGGCGTCGCTGCGACGGTCTCCGCCAATGAGTGCGGGGATGGCGACATTCTCGAGCGTGGTGAACTCGGGCAGCAACTGGTGGAACTGGAACACGAAGCCAATGTTGCGGTTGCGGAAGTGCGCCAGTTCGCGCTGCTTGAGCTGTAGCACGTTGGTGCCGTCATATAGCACCTCACCGCTCTGTGGCGTGTCGAGTGTGCCAATGATCTGGAGCAGCGTGGTCTTGCCTGCGCCGCTGGGCCCCACGATGGCGACAATCTCGCCATCGTGGATAGTGACCGAGACATTTCGCAATACCTCCAGGTCGCCATAGCGCTTTGTTATGTTTTTAGCTTGAATCATATAGTTGAAAGGTGAGAGGTGAAAGGTGAGAGGTGAGAGGAAAGAGGGGAGAGGTGAGAGGTGAGAGGTGAGAGGGGAGAGGGGAGACTCCACTCTCCACTCTATACTCTCTACTGATTATGGTTTCACACCCAGGTTGTACATGATGAACGACTGGATGTCGGTGTACTCCTCGATTACTTTGCTCATGGGCTTGCCATGGCCGTGGCCCGCGTTGACGTCGATGCGGATGAGCTTAACGGCGTTGCCGGTGTTGCTCGCCTGCAGCTGCGCGGCATACTTGAACGAGTGGGCAGGCACCACGCGGTCGTCGTGGTCGCTGGTGGTGACCATGATGGGCGGGTAGGGCGTGCCGTCGTTCTTGATGGTGTGCAGTGGCGAGTAGTTCTTCAGGTACTGGAACATCTCGGGGCTGTCGTCGCTGCGGCCATAGTCGGGTGCCCAGTTCCAGCCAATGGTGAAGAGGTGGTAGCGCAGCATGTCCATCACTCCCACCTGTGGCACTGCGGCACCCCACAGGTCGGGACGCTGGTTCACGACGGCTCCCACGAGCAGACCGCCGTTGCTGCCACCGTTGCAGGCAATCTTGCCCTTGCGGGTATAGCCCTGAGCGATGAGCCACTCGGCAGCGGCGATGAAGTCGTCGAAGACGTTCTGCTTCGACATCTTGGTGCCCGCCTTGTGCCACTCTTCGCCATACTCGCCACCGCCACGCAGGTTGGTGTAGGCACAGATGCCTCCCTTGTCAATCATGGCAAATGGTGTGCGCGCATAGCTGAAGCCTGGGTTCATCGACACGTTGAAGCCGCCATATCCGTAGAGGAACACTGGTCGCTTGCCGTCCTTCTTCATGCCCTTCTTGTAGATGAGGAACATGGGAATCTTAGTGCCGTCCTTGCTGGGGTAGAACACCTGCTCGGTGACGTAGTCCTCGGGATTGAGCGCCACCTTGGGCTGGAAGAACGGAGTGGACTCGCCAGTGCTGGCGTCGTAGCTGTAGATGGTGCTGGGGAAGGTGTAGGAGGTGAAGTTGTAGAACACCTCGCTGCGCTTGTTCTTGCAGCTGAAGCCCACCGAGCCCAGTGCGGGGAGCTTGATTTCGTTGATCTCCTTGCCACTGGCGTCGTAGAGGTAGGCATGAGTGCTGGCGTCGCGGTCGTAGGTGACGATGAACTTGTGGTTCGACATCTGAATGCCGCTGAGCACCCATTGCTTCTCGGGGATGAACTCGGTGAAGTTCTTAGCGCCCAGGTTGTTGGCATCATAGGCAAGCACCTTGTAGCAAGGCGCGTTTTGGTTGGTCATGACATAGATCTTGCCATTGTCTACACCAATGGGCGAGAAGGCAAACTCGCCGTCATGGGCAATCTTCACATAGTGTGGATTGATGCTCTTGAGGTCCTTGACGTAGAGCGCGTTGCCCTCGCCGGCACTCTGGAGGATGAAGACGAAGCGCTCGTCCTCGTCAACGCCCACCTGGTGGAAGAGCAGCGGGTCGTCGTAGCTGCGGAACTCCAGGTAGTCGTCGTCTTGCGGTGTTCCCAGCTTGTGGTACATCACCTTGTGCCACTCGTTCTTCGACGACTTGGCGTCCTCGGGCTTGTCGTAGGCGCTGTAGAAGAATCCGTCGCCCAGCCACTGCGCGTCGGTGAACTTAGCCCAAACGATGTGGTCGTCGAGCATCTTGCCAGCCACCAGGTCGTGGACGATGATCTCGTTCCAGTCGCTGCCGTTGCGGGTGATGGTGTAGGCGGCATAGCGTCCGTCGCGCGAGAAGTTGAGGCTCTGGAGCGCCACTGTTCCGTCCTGGCTCAGGGTGTTGGGGTCGAAGACCATGCGCTCCTCGCCGTCGAGGCGGTCCTTGACGTAGAGCACGCTCTGGTTCTGCAGGCCGTCGTTCTTGAAGTAATAGATCTTGTCCTTCACATAGAAAGGCGTTCCCATCTTGGGATAGTTGGCGAGCTCGGTGAGACGTGCCTTCACCTTGTCGCGGAATGGGATTTTCTTGAGGTAGGCCTGTGTGATTTCGTTCTCGGCCTTTACCCACTGGGCCGTCTCGGTGGAGTTGTCGTCCTCGAGCCATCGGTATGGGTCGGCGACCTTTGTGCCGAAGTAGTCGTCAACGGTGTCGACGGTCTTGGCCTTGGGGTAGTTGATCTTTTGCTGCGCTGCCATTGAGCCAGCAAGGAGTAGTGCGCTGCACATAAGCAATGTTTTCTTCATAATTTATCAGTTATCAGTAGTCAGTTATCAGTAGTCAGTTATCAGTAGTCAGTTATCAGTAGTCAGTTTTCAGTTATCAGTTATCAGTTTTCAGTAGTCAGTTTTGCGGGAGCTTCCGGATTATCCGGGATTTCCGGGTTGTGTCCCTGCAAAATTTCTGGTTTTCGATTCCCGGTTCTCGATTCTCGATTCTCGCGCCGTAAGGCGCTACTTAACCCTTAACACTTAAAACTTCACACTTATTTCTTGTTTCTTTGTTTGTGCAAAGTTAGTGAAAAATATTGAAGTATTGAATTGTTTTGTGGTTTTTCGTCACTCGAGTTGGGCGGCGGCGAGGGTGAAGAGGGAGATTTTGACGCCGGGGACAGCCTGGTGCAGCGCTGTGGCGCAGGCGAGCAGGGTGGAGCCGGTGGTTACCACGTCGTCGACGATGAGCACGTGCTTGCCAGTGATGAGCGGGATGTGCCGCTTGGAGGCGGCATACATGCCCTGGGTGTTGAACATGCGCTCCACAGCGTCTTTGTGGGTCTGGGTGGAGTGTTCGCGCACAGCCTTGAGGCCTTTGACCACTGGCGTGCCCGTTGCTCGCGAGATGCCCTGTGCCAGGTAGAGCGACTGGTTGTAGCCACGGCTTGCGAGCTTGGTGTAGTGTAGCGGCACGGGGATGATGGCGTCGACAGTTTGGAAGAAGTTGCTGGGCATCATCTCGCGTGCGGCACGCTCGGCAATCCATCGTCCCAGCGTGGGCATGTTGCGGTATTTCATGTCGTGGAGGATGGAGGCATAGGGGTCGGCCTTGTGGTAGAAGAAATAGCTGGCGCAATGCTCCACGGGCACCTTTCCTGCCATGAGCTGCTCAAAGGGGTTGAACGTGATGTCCTCGTAGTGGGTGCGTGGTATCTTCATCAGGCAGCCTCGGCACAGGAACTTCTCGTCGAGGTCGAGCGGCTTGCCACACACCGAGCAGGTGCGCGGCATGAGCACGCTGGCTGCGCTTGTGAAAAGGTCTTTAATCTTCATTGCTCGACGACATTATCAGTGACACTGCAGGGAAGATGAGGGCGGGCTCAAAGCCCCGCGAGGCGGCAAAGCGCATGAGAGCGGCACGGGCCTGCTCCTGAGGCTTGCCGCTCAGCGTCTTGGCCTTGGCGGCGAGCACCTCGTGGAGGATGTCGGCATATTGTTGCTCGTCGATCTCGCCAAGGGCGGCATCGATGTTCTCCTGCTCAATGCCCTTGCCGCGCAGCATGTACTCAATCTTGATGCGTCCCCAGCCGTTGAAGCGCAGCTTGTCGCGGCAGTAGGCTCGCGCAAACCGCCCGTTGTCGAGATATCGCTCCTGCTTGAGGCGCTGGATGACGGCGCTTGCATCGGTTTGAGCCAGTCCCCAGTCGTGCAGCTTGCGTCGCAGGTCGCCCTCGGCCTGCTCGCATCGCGCACACATGGTGGCGAGCCGCAAGAATGCGTTTTCGGGTGTTATGGGAGTGCGTGGCATAGTGGCTAAATGAGGTATTCGAAGAAATTGTTCCGATTTATCATACCACAAAAATAGTACATTATTTTTCAAAATCCACAAAAGTCATGAAATTTGTGGAATCGATTCCTTAAAAATCATGACTTTTTTGGATTTTGTGCTGTTTTTAGTAGTTCGATGGCAGTGTCGAGGCACTGTGACGGGTGGCACCAGGTGATGGTGGTGTCGCGCTTGAGCCAGGTGAGCTGCTTCTTGGCATAGACGCGGGTGTTCTTCTTCATGCGCTCGATGGCGGTGTGGCGGTCCATGGTTCCATCGAAGAGGGCAAACATCTCCTTGTATCCCACAGTGTTGAGCGAGTTGAGGTGTCGCAGGTGATAGACGCTGCGCGCCTCGGCCTCCAGGCCTTGCTCTATCATGGCATCGACGCGGCGGTTGATGCGGTCGAAGAGCTTGTCGCGCTCCATGTTCAGGCCTATCTTGATGATGCCGAAGGGTCGCTGCTTGGCGCGTCCAGTGCGCAGCGAGGAGTAGGGCACACCCGCCTGTCGGCACACCTCCACGGCATGGACCACGCGCTTGGGGTTGAGTTTGTCAACTTGCTCATAATAGGTGGGGTCGAGGCGCTTGAGTTCATCGAGCAACGGCTCGAGTCCATGCTCTTGCCATTGCTGCTTGACGGCGTGGCGGATGTCGTCGCTGATGTCGGGGATGGGGTCGATGCCACGGCACACGGCGTCGACATACATCATTGAGCCGCCGCACATCACCGCATAGTCGCCCTGCTGCCACAGCTGGGGCAGCAGAGCCATCACGTCGGCCTCAAACTGCGCGGCGCTGTAGTACTCGTCAAGATCCTTGAACTGCACAAAGTGGTGAGGTACAATGGCTTGCTCCTGGGGTGTGGGCGCTGCAGTGCCTATGGGAATGCCACGGAACACCTGCCTGGAGTCGGCATTGATGATGTCGCACCCCAAGTGCTGCGCCACCTCAATGGCTGCTGCCGTTTTCCCCACTCCAGTGGGACCTGTTATGACGATTAAGAAATTCTTTTGCATATTTTTTTGTTTTGCAAGAATTTAAGGTGTAAATTTGTAATAGAAAGGGGGAATAATTTCAATATTTTTGTAATAGAATGGGGGTAAAAATGGGTAAATATTGTAATAGAATAGGGGATAGGTGGCCACTTTAAATCGCCAGCTACTTGATGAAGCGCTTGACGAATTTCTTGACGTGGCTGATGTATTCCCTTTGATGGCGGGTGAATGAGCGAGCGTGGGTAGTGCTGTGGGCGATGAATTTCTCCTTGTAGCCGGTGGTCTTGGCGGCATAGAGGGTGTCGAGCATGGCGTAGGGCACAAAGGTGTCGGCATCACCGTGGATGAAGAGCATGGGTAGCGTGGACTTCTTGAGCTGCTTCACCGCCGATGCCTCGCCAAAGGTCCAGCCGTAGCGCATTTTGCACAGTGCGCTGGTGGAGTAGAGGAGCGGAAATTCGGGCAGCGAGAACTCATTGTGCAACTCGCTTGAGAACTCGTCCCACACGCTGGTGTAGCCGCAGTCTTCGACAAAGCATTTCACATAGGGTGGACACTCCTCGCCGCTGATGCACATGGTGGCGAAGCCTCCCATCGAGATGCCGTGCACCACCATCTGCGTCTGTGCCGAGTCGCCGCGGAACATGTCGTTGGCGAGCTGCATCCATTGCATGGCGTCGAGGCGGTCGCGCCATCCCATGTCGATGTGGTCGCCGTCGCTGTCGCCGTGGGCAAAGCAGTGTGGCATGAGCACGTTGTAGCCCAGGATGTAGTTGTAGAGGTAGGCGATATGCAGCATCGACTCGGCGCGGTCGTTGTAACCGTGCAGGAGCACCGCGGTGCGATTAGTGGGCTTGTCGCTTCGCAGGTAGATGGCTTTCAGGTTGCCACGCTCGGGGACGGTGATTGTGGTGTCGTGCAGAGCATGGCGCTTCTCAATGGATTTGACCCACGTCTTGATGTTGGCTGGCTCGCGCTTGTAGAGCCTCGTCATTGCCTCGTCGTGAGTGCGCCTTTGTGGCGAGAGGGCAAAGTCGAGCATGTAGAAGCTGGCACCAATTGTTACAGCCAGCACCAGGATGAATAAGACTACGACTGTGCGAACCAGGAATTTCTTCATTCTAGACTTCATGATGCGGGATTATTGTGAAATGCGGTGCAGTCGAGGCTTGCAGTAGGTGGTGCGGTCTTGCTGCACAACCACCTGCTCGGAGCGCTTCTCGTAGCCTGGAGCGCTGTAGACGAGCGTGTACTTGCCTGGCTTGAGGTAGAAGAATCCAAAGAAGCCGTTGTACTCGTTGTCGACCAGGTAGTGGCGAATTCTCACCCCCTTGTCGTTGAGCAGGTAGACCACGGCGCTGTTGATGGGTCGCCACTGGTCGTCGGTGTCTTCCTTGTAGTTGTAGCCAGGCAGGTCGATGACCTCGGTGGCGCTCTTGATGGTGCCGGCGATGTAGCCGTGTTTCTCGGGGTCGCCCTTGAACCAGGCATTGATGCCACGGAAGTGCCTGATGCCCTCCATGCGGCAGTAGTCGCGGTTCATGAGGCGCTGTCGCTCAGGCTGATAGCTGTGGAACGACCCCTCGACGAGGAAGCTGGGCACCCTGTGCTTGAGCACCGCGAGCCATCCAGTGTAGCCCAGAGCATTGGGCTTGCCTGGAGGCGTGCCACCCATCCAGGTGAGGTCGCCGGCGACATATCGGTCGGTCTCCTTCACGGTCCACACCGTGAGCGGGTTGTCGTAGACAAATGGGAACGCCACCTGAGCCCGGTCGATGCTCCCCTTGGCGTAGTCGTTGCCCGTCTCGCCGCGATACATGTAGAGCAGGTAGTTCACCTTCTTGCCGTCGCCGCCGCCAGTGGCATTGCTGTGCAGGGCGATGAAATAGTCGGGGTTAATCGAGTCGACCTGGCTGGCAATCTTGAAGAGGTCGATGAGTTGCTGCTGGCCTGTGCCGTCGTCATAGGTCTCGAAGCGGTCGTTGGCCGTGGCGTTCTTGTCGCCAGTGGCCACCCATCCGTTGGTAGTCCTCGACATTATCACCCTTGCGCCAGCTGCTTCCAGGCGGTTGCGCAGTTCGAGCGCCTTCCATAGGCAAGTCTTTGACTCAAAGAAGCTCATGGTGTCCATCGCCTCATAGTTGATGGTGGAGTGAGGCCGGTCGTTGACGGTCCATCCGCCGTGGCCTGGGTTGACGTAGATTACCTTGCCTTTCAGCCCTTGCGCAGCCAGTGGCATCGATGTGACGAGGAGAGCGAAGATTGCGAGAAATGTCTTTTTCATAATAGTTGTGATAAAGGATGCTTAGAATTGGAAATAAATATATTGAATGTCGCGCCCAGCGCTGTAGAAGACGATGAGGAAGACAAGCGTCCAGTAGACTGCCCATCGCAGCACGGTGGGCATGGGGAGCGACTTGATGGCAAACTCCTGCTTGCGTCCCAGCCATTCCACCACCACCAGCGGCACGATATAGATGAGTGCCGAGATGCCCATGGGCACCGTGAGGTAGGACCCTGACGCCAGCACTTGCAGGCACTCGGTGAGGTGGGCAATGTTTGGCGAGCGGAACGAGAGGAATATCATTGCAAAAATCAGGAATGTGACGATGCACCAGGGAATGTCGCGCCATGTGGCGTGAGGGGCTTGGTTCTTTTTCTTGGGCATGAACACAAATGGCAGGAGCATCAGTCCGTTAACCGTTCCCCAGACGACAAACGTCCAGTCGGCGCCATGCCACAGACCTGAGACGGCAAAGACCACCATGATGTTGATGCATGTGCGCAGCCTGCCTCGCTTTGAGCCACCCAGCGGGAAGTAAAGATATTCCCTGAACCACGTCATGAGCGAGATGTGCCAGCGTTGCCACAGCTCTTTCATCGAGCGCGAGAAGAACGGGTAGTTGAAGTTGGGCGTGAGATTGATGTTGAGCAGCCTTGCCGAGCCAATGGCGATGTCGCTGTAGCCCGAGAAGTCGGTATAGATTTGGAAGGCGAAGATTATCGCTGCCATGACAATCGAGCTGGCGCTCATGATCGACGGGTGGTATAGGATGTTGTCGACATATCCGGCAAGATTGTCGGCAATGACGAGTTTCTTCACCAGTCCCCACAGGATTTGGCGCATGCCTGTCACCGCGTTGTTGTAGTCAAAGTCCTTGGTCTTGAGGAATTGTGGCAGCAGCCTTGACGCCCGCTCGATGGGGCCTGCCACCAGCTGCGGGAAGAAAGCGATGTAAACGCCAAAGGCCACGATGTTGCGTGTGGGCTGCACCTTGCCGCGATACACGTCGATGGTGTAGCTAATGGCCTGCAGCGTGTAGAACGAGATGCCCACCGGCAAGACCAGGTTGAGGGTGGTGAAGTGAGGTGTAATGCCCAGCGCTCTCAGGCATTGCGAGAGCGAGTAGGCAAAGAAGTCGTAGTACTTAAACGTGGCAAGAATACCTAGGTTGAGCACAATGTTGACAGCGACCCACAGCTTGGAGCGCGCCGAGCCGTCGCTCTTGATTATCAGTCCCGTGAAAAACGTTGATAGCGTTGTGGTGATGATCAGAGCCAGGAAGCGCCAGTCCCACCATCCGTAGAAGATGTAGCTGGCAATGAGCAGCATCACGTTCTGCCATTGCAATTTGTTCTTTAACGACCAGTAAAGAGCAAAAACGATGGGCAGGAACAGGGCATATATGTAGCTGTCAAATTGCATAAACTCTTGGTGGGATGATGTTGCCAAGTGGCAAACAAGTGTGCTCAAGGTGTTGCTTGGGCACACTTGTGAAGTGGCAGAAGTTAAGACTTATTTCTTCTTAGAAGATTTCTTGGTCGAAGACTTCTTGGTGGTTTTGGGCTTGGTAGTAGTGGTGGTAGTTGTAGTAGCCTTGGGCAGATAGGCTGCATACTGCTGCTTAACCTTAGGGATCTGCTTCTGCAGGTTGGCGATGCGAGTAGCGTCGCTTGGGTGGGTGCTCAGGATCTCGAGTTTGTTGTTACTGCTGCTGGCGCTCATCTTCTGCCAGAAGGTGAGAGCGCAGTCGGGGTTGTAGCCAGCCATAGTCATGAGCACGAGACCCATGTCGTCGGCCTCGGTCTCATGCTTGCGCGAGAAGGGGAGCATCACGCCATAGTTGGCACCAAGACCAAACACCTGAGCGGCGAGGTTTTGGGTTTGCTGACTTTGTCCTTTAATGATAGAGCCCAGCACAGCGCCACCATATTCGAGTGCCTTCTGCTGGCTCAGTCGCTCATTGCTGTGCTTAGCAACAGCATGAGCCACCTCGTGGCCAAGGACCACAGCGAGTTCGTCGTCGCTAGCGATGAGGTTCATGATGCCTTCATACACCACGATTTTGCCGCCAGGCATGCAGAATGCGTTAATCTGGTTGTCTCTCACCAGGTTAAACTCCCAAGCGAAGTTCTTCACTTGGTCGCTCATTCCGTTGGCGTTAAGATAGGCCTCGGTGGCGGCAGCAATTTTGCGTCCCACGCGAGTCACTTGTTCGCTCTTGACAGTCTCGGTAGAGCGTGTTGCCTTGCTCATGTATTCCTTGTAGGAAGCAAGACTCGACTGCAGCACTTCGCTGTCGGATACCAGGTTCAACTGGTTACGTCCCGAGATGGGCACCTTGTTGCAACTGCTCAGTATAGTTGCTGCAACAGTTAAGAGTAAAAAGATCTTCTTCATAGCTTTTAGTAGTTATTTAGTTATCAGTATTCAGTTGTCAGTAATCAGTTACCAGTTTTCAGTTTTCAGTTCTCAGTTTAGTGATTGCAGTGCCTATAGTCTCGCTACTGTCTTCCATAAACTATAAACAATAAACCATAAACCAAAATGGTCTTCCATAAACCATAAACGATAAACTATAAACTAAACTTGTCTTCCATAAACCAAAAACCAATCCCAGTATATCAATGAGTTATTACTCGCTTGGTGGGGGGTAGGGTGGCGTTGCGCTTGTCGACTGCCTCGCCCACGGCGGTGGCGAGTTTCATGAAAGCCACTCCCGAGACTGAATTCTCGAGAATCACTGGCACACCGTCGTCTCCACCCTTGCAGATGGAAGCCACGAGAGGAATTTGCCCCAGCAGGTTCACGTTGAGCGCCTGGGCGAGGTTCTTGCCGCCGTCGCGCCCAAAGATGAAGTACTTCTCGTCGGGGTGAGCGGCAGGAGTGAACCACGACATGTTCTCAACGATGCCCAGCACAGGCACGTTAACGTGTTCGCCCAAGAACATCGACACACCCTTGCGAGCGTCGGCGAGAGCCACCTCCTGAGGAGTTGTCACCACGATGGCGCCAGTGATGGCAAGAGTCTGTACCAGAGTGAGATGAATGTCGCTGGTGCCTGGTGGCATATCGATGATGAAGTAGTCGAGTTCGCCCCAGTTGGCCTCGGTGATGAGTTGCTTGAGAGCGTTGCTGGCCATGGCACCACGCCACAGCACCGCCTGGTCCTTGCTCACCACAAATCCAATGGATAGAATCTTCACGCCATACTTCTCGGCAGGCACGATAAGCTTCTGTCCATCAACTTCTTCCATATAGAGCTGCTCGTCTTCTATTCCAAACATCTTGGGAATAGAAGGTCCAAAGATGTCGGCATCGAGCAGGCCCACGCGGTATCCCTGCTGAGCCAGCGCCACGGCGAGGTTGCAAGCCACCGTCGACTTGCCCACGCCTCCCTTGCCGCTCGACACGCCAATGATGTTTTTCACGCCTGGCAGTGGCTCGCTGGCCTTGGGCTTGGCTTCGGGGTCGGGAGTCTTCACCGCGATGTTTCCCTTGATTTCCACCTCGGGACTGATGTAGGTGTTGATAGCCACTTCGCTGGCTTTTACTATCGACTTGATGAAAGGGTCGGTTTTCTTGGGGAAAATCAGTGAGAACGAAACCTTGTTGCCATTGATGCGGATGTCGTCCTCTACCATTCCCATTGTGACGATGTCCTTGCCGGTTCCGGGATAGCGCACGGTGCGCAAGGCGTCGAGTATCAGTGATGGATAAATTTCGGTCATTTTCTTGTGTTAATGTGATTAAAAAGCTTGTTGTTATTTATTTGTTGTCAAAGATTTGTGGCATTTGAATCTCTCCGCGGCCGTAGCTGCGGTAGGTGTCGCGCTCGATTTCTATGTCGGGCTCTTGGAGCACACCCTCTTGCGGCAACCTGAAGGCGACATACTTGATAGTGAGCCCTCGTTGCAGCCATTGCTGCTCATAGTGGGTCTTTATCTCCAGGATGTCGTTGGCAAGGCCGCTGGCATAGAGGTCGGCAGTGTCGACCTCGGTCGTGAGGTTGTTGAGCTTGGTGAGCTCGTGAGTGTAGGTGTAGAGGAACGGGCTGTCGGTCTTGAGGTGGACAAGTCCGTCGGGCACCAGAATCTTGCGGTAGTTGTTCAGGAACCGCGTCCCGGTGAGGCGCTTGTTGGCGTTCTTCATCTGTGGGTCGGGGAAGGTGATCCAAATCTCGGCCACCTCGCCAGGCGTGAAGAAGTGGTCTATGAGCTCGATGCTGGTGCGCAGGAACGCCACGTTCTTGATGCCTTCCTGCTCCACGACCTTGGCACCGGTCCACATGCGTGCGCCCTTGATGTCGACGCCAATGTAGTTCTTGCCAGGGAACTTCTTGCCCAGCCCCACAGCATATTCACCCTTGCCGCATCCCAGTTCGAGCACAATGGGGTTGTCGTTGTGGAAATACATCTCGTTCCACTTTCCCCGCATGGGAAACGGCTGCTCTTGCAGTCGTGCAAAAGGGTACTGGAAGACGCATGAGAACGTCTCCATGTCGGCAAACTTCTTGAGTTTATTCTTTCCCATGTTACTTATTGGTCACAAGGAGTGTTGTTTACTTGCGCAAGAGCTTGAAGTTGCGCTGATTGCCGTTGGCAAGTATTACGTTGACGATATAGAATTTCCCTGAGAAGTTGGCAGTGTTGAGCTGTGCTTGCTCGCTTGCTGGCGCTGTGGTGGCAAGCAGCACACCATTGACGTCGAATATCGACACCTTGGCAATGGCAGCGGTCGCTGTCACGTTAAGCACAGTGCCTGTGAAGAAAGCCTTGACCTGCAGGTCGCTCTGGGCAATGTTCTCGTCGATGCTCGTGGGAGGCGTGGTCTGGATGGTAAACTCCTTCCACTGCTCGGCGGCTTTGTAGTCGGCAGCGACAGTGGGGTCGGTCTTCAGTGGGATGCTGGGCTGGTCTACTCCTGCCCACACGCTGTCGCCCAGTTCAGGCACGGTAGTTGGGTGGGCGGTGACGATCTCGAGGCTCGTCTGTCCTGCCATCGCCTTAGTTCCCACATACTCGATGCTCTCGGGGAACGTGAAGTCCCTTATCTGGTCCCAGTTGTAGAAAGCATAGTCGCCAATGATGGTCACGCCGTCTTTCACAGGTTGCTCCATGTCGATGGCGTTGTCACCGGCAAGCAGGTAGTTGCTCAGGCTGGTGATGCCCTCAGGCAGATTAATCTGAGTGAGGTCGAGGTTGTAGTAGAACGCGCCGTCGCCCAGCGACTCGAGCGATGCTGGCAGGTCCACGTTCTTGAGAGGGGTGTTGGCAAACGCCCACATCCCTATAGTCCTCAGGTTGTTGCAATGGGTGAGGTCGATTTCCTCTACTCCCGAAGCGGCGAAAGCAGCCTCGGCAATGGCGGTGAGGTTGTTGCCACTGGCAATCGACACCGAGTGAAGAGCCGTGCATCCGGCAAACGCCCCCGGGCCTATCTTGTCGACATTGGCACCCAGGCTGACGCTCGACAGTGCCGAGCAGTCCTGGAAGGCATCTTTAGCCACCGAGAGAGGGCTTGATGGTGCTATCGAGGCAGTCTTCAGGCTCTTGCATCTTGAGAACGCTCCCTCGCCCATTTCCTTGAGTCCTGCGGGAATGGTTATAGAGCGCAGCTTGTTGCACGACGAGAAGGCGTAAGGCTCAATCACCTCGAGCGATGCAGGCAGAGTGATGTTCTCCAGCTGCTCACATCCGGCAAATGCAGCGATGTCGATCTTCTTGAGGTCTTTAGGCAGTGTGACGCTGCGCAGTTTCTTTCCCATGAGTGCTGTAGTGGGGATAGACTTTGCCTCGTAGCTGGTGGCCGAGAGGAACAAAGGCGCCTTAGAGTTGCTGTAGTCAACAATCTGCGCGTTGCTGATGTTGAGCAGCTCCAGGTTGTTGAGGCGGTCGGCAATAAACTTGAAGTCACGCGCGTCGAGCGTTCCGGTGATTGTGAGTTGGGTTATAGAAGTGTCGTCGACGAGCGAAGAAAGGCTTCCCGCAGTGTTCTGTACCTGTATTGCCCACATCGAGATAGCGGCCACGCAAGCAACTATAAGGGTGAGAAAACGTTTCATTGTGATGTGTGTTTTGTTCTTATTTATAATATGTGTAATAGTTTTCAACGCCCAAAGTTAGTGATAATAGTTCAAACGTGCAAATATTTATTGGTTGATAGTTTATTGTTTATGGTTTATGGAAGACAGAGAAGATCTTAGGCGCCGTGCACTCTCCAAGCATGATAGGTTGTGTTGCCTTTAAATCTCACCACTGCCTTCCATAAACCATAAACCACCAACCATAAACCACCCATCAACTATCAACATTCATTTAAAATGTGGTCGCAAATTGCTGCTGGTTGGTTATTTTTTTGTACTTTTACACGCTCAAATCAAAAACTGCAAATAAAAAGACTTGATATATAATGGAAACGACAATTCTTGACAAGCGATTGATAGGCGCAGTGACATTGCGCAGTGTGGTCACTTTTGTGATCTCTATTCTGGCGTTTGCTGCCATATCGTGGATATATTTCTATCCCAACGATGTGCAGGGCGACGTGCTCCAGCAGAACGACGTTATGCAGGGCGCGGCCAACGGCCAGGAGGCAAAAGTCTATAACGAGACCCACAATGGCGAGGCAACATGGTGGACCAACAGCCTCTTTGGCGGCATGCCCACCTTCCAGATTGCGCCCAGCTATGACAGCAACTCCATGATCAACAAGCTGGGGCGCGTGCTCACGCTGGGTTTCCCCGAGCCCGTGAGCTGGATTTTCCTTCTCATGCTGGGATTCTTTATCCTCATGCTGTCGTTCAAGATGAAGTGGTATCTTGCCGTGCTGGGCGCCATAGGCTATGCCTTCTCGTCCTATTTCTTCATCATCATCGATGCGGGCCACATCTGGAAACTGCTCGTGCTGTGCTACATCCCTCCCACAATAGCCGGCATCGTGTGGGCCTATCGCGGGAAATACCTGCTGGGCGGCGCTGTGGCAGCATTCTTTGCCACACTGCAGCTCATCAGCAACCACGTGCAGATGACCTACTACTCCATGTTCATTATCGTGCCGCTGGTGATTGCCTTCCTGGTTATCGCCATCAAGGACAAGAAAATAGGGCAGTGGTGCATCGCCACCTGCGTCCTCGCAGTGGCTGCCGCTCTGGCACTGGGCGCCAATGCCTCCAACCTATACCTATCTTATAAATACTCGCAGGAAACCATGCGCGGTGGCCATAGCGAACTCACCCCACTCCCTGCCAAGGCAGGCGAGCAACAGGTGAGCAGCGAGCCCACCAACGGCGGCCTGAGCAAGGAATACATCACCCAGTGGAGCTACGGCATAGGTGAGACCTGGACCCTGATGGTGCCCAACGTGAAAGGTGGCACCAGCATGAAGACCCTAGCCGACGTGGACAACGCCGACGAGATGGCACTTGGAAGCGAGTTGGGCCTGGAAGGCATGCAAGCCTTCTCGCAGTACTTTGGCGACCAGCCGTTTACCAGCGGCCCCGTCTATGTGGGCGCCTTGTTCTTTGTGCTGTTCATCTTGAGCATCTTTGTGGTGAAAGGCCCTGTGAAGTGGGCATTGCTCATTTCCACCATCCTCTCCATCTTGCTCTCGTGGGGTCATAACTTCATGGGACTCACCGAGTTCTTTATCGATTACTTCCCCATGTACAACAAGTTCCGCACCGTGTCGAGCATCCTGGTGGTTGCCGAGTTTGCCATCCCATTGCTGGCAGTGCTTGGCCTGAAGGAGATGTTCACCCAGGAGGACTTCTTCAAGCGCTATGGCAAGTTGATCTATATAGTGTTTGGCACATGTGCCGCGCTGTGCCTGGTGTTTGCCTTCATCCCCAGCCTCTTTGGCGGCGGTGCCACTGAGCGCGAGATCGACAGCATCAACAAGTATCTCCAGGGACAGGCCACCTTTGACCAGCTTCCTGGCCTGGCGATGGCTGTCGAGGCGATTCGCCACAGCCTGGTTAGCGCCGATGCTTGGCGCAGCCTCGCGATTATCGCCCTGGGCTTTGCCACAATTCTTGCCTATCGCTTCGAGAAACTCAATGCCCTGACCACCACACTCATAATCGCTGTCATCGCGCTTGCCGACATGTTCATGGTTAACAAGCGCTACCTCAACGAGGAGCGTTTCGTGAGCCGCGACGACCTTCCCGAGACCACCTTTGAGAAGACCCCTGCCGACGCCAAGATTCTTGCCGACACCACTCAGAACTATCGCGTCTTTGACATGCAGAACTTCATGCATCCACGCTCGAGCTATTTCCACAAGACCATAGGAGGCTACCATGCCGCCAAGCTCACTCGCTATAACGACCTTATTGAGCGCCAAATCGCAAAAAACAACACCGAGATTGTGAACATGCTCAATGGCAAGTGGGTGATTACCCCCGATGGCGATGCGCAGCAGAATCCCGGTGCCCTGGGCAACGCTTGGTTTGTCGACTCGTTGACCTACGTCAAGACTGCCGACCAGGAGATGAAATTCCTCGACACCATCAAGCCCGCCACCAGCGCTGTTGCCGACGTGAAGTTCAAGGACGCCCTGGGCAACGCCAAGCCCACCGAGCCAGGCGACACCATCTTTGAAACAACCTACGCTCCTAACAAGTTGACCTATCATGCCCATAGCGCTCAAGGCGGTGTGGCAGTGTTCAGCGAGGTCTACTTCCCCTGGGGCTGGACGGCTACCATCGATGGCAAAGAGGCAAAGATAGGCCGCGTGAACTATGTGCTTCGCGCCCTGCAGTTGCCTGCCGGCGACCACACCATCGTCTTCACCTTCGATCCTCAGGAGGTTCACCAGACCGAGGGCATAGCCAAGGCATCGGTCTATGGCATCCTGCTGCTCGTTGTTGCCGCGCTGGGATGGGCAATATTTTCAGGCATGCGTCGCAAGGAGGAGAAAGAAGAGAAGGACGAAAAGAAAACTGAATAATCCCTGGAAATTAGAGAAAAACGACAACTAATTTGGGTCGAATCAGGAGATATCGCACGGCGTTAATCCGTCATCATCGCAGCAAAGGGCATGGCATCCATTCGCCCTTTGCTTTCAACTTTGTGCGTTTTGTGCTGCGCGAGAAGTCGCCCTATTATTGCTATGACGACATCGACGAGCTGCGCCAGGCGGTGATAGAGGTCATGCGCGAGCACTGGCCCCATCGCAGGGTTGCCTCGTTCAAGGACCTGAAGATGCTGTTCCGCATCACTAATTTCTTCAATCCGCAGCACATCCTGCAGGTGGGCACTGGCTATGGGCTGACGGCGGCAACCATGCTCAACGTGTCGTCGACGAGTGAGCTCTACCTCTATGAGCCGTCGCTGGGCAGCTATCCAGTGGTGGGCAATGTGCTGGCACCCTATCTCGACAGCATTGAGAGCTACAACTCGCTGGAGGTGGCGCTTGACTGCTATTCGCGCGCTCAAGGCGAGTTGCATGAGCAGCCTTTTGTGTTGGTAAACTCCATTCCTGAGCCTGGCGACCTTGCGGTGCTGCGCGACTATCTCATGCAGCTTGTGGAAAGTGATTGCGTGATAGTGATGCGCCGGCTCAACCACGACGAGCGGTTGCAGGCGCTTTGGAACGAGATAAAGGCTGCCATGACGTGTGGCCAGTCGTTCACCAACGAGAAGATGGGACTTGTCTATGTGAGCAAGAAATACACTCCCGAACACTTCTTCCTGTGGTTTTGAATCAATTTGAACCATCCATAATAAAGGAAATGGACCAAAATGGAATTATTTTGGTATAATTTGACTCAAATGCTCAAAATTTAGTTAAGAAAGTTTAAAAAACTTATTTAAAGGCTCGAAATAGTTTGCTATAATCAAAAATAGGGCTATATTTGCAAAAGAATATTTGATGAGAACATTCATCATTATATATAACCATCGTAATTAATACATTCCTTTTTAGTTGTCTGCGTCTGCTTTGTTTGAAAAGCGGGCGTAGGTTTTTTTTATAGTGGTCAGTAGTCAGTAGTCAGTTTTCAGTAATCAGTTTTCAGTAATCAGTTTTCAGTAATCAGTAGTCAGTTATCAGTAATCAGTAGTCAGTTTTCAGTGAAATAGTTGAGCCGTTGAGTAGTAGAGTAGTTGATAACTCTTTCCTCTTCCCTCTTCCCTCTTCCCACTCACCTAATCTCGCCACTGTCTTCCATAAACTATAAACAATAAACCATAAACTCATCCAGCATTTTGGTAGTAAAATAACGGGCAGGACCTGTGGTGGTCTTGCCCGTTATGGGTTTCTTGTGGGTTGCGAGCCCTTGCTGGTAGTGATTACCGGCGATGGGGCTGGGGATTGCCTTATTGCTGATACTTCACAAGGTCGAATCCCATGCGCATGCCCGAGTAGCTGTTGCCCAGGCTGGTGATTGCTGCGATGGCATTGCTGGAGGGCTTGATGAGCGATTGGAGCACGCCAGTCAAGTTCTTGGTCTCGAGAGTGAGCGCGAGGCCCTTGGCAGTGGGAGTCAAGAAGGCGGGAATGGTGCCCACATTAGACTTGAGGTTGAGCTTGCCGCTGCTGGGGTCGAAGGTGTAGGTACCCTTCATGGGCACTCCCTTGATAACAGCCTCAAAGTTGCCCTGCTGGTCAAATGCGAAACCAGTGTTTTCGCTCTTGATGCCCATAGTGTTGAACGCCGAGGCGAGCTTTTGGTTCACCTGAGTGGCCACCGAGTTGCCACCAGCTTGAGTGAACTGGTTCTGGCTAGCGAAAGCGCATCCTGGTTGTGCATAGATCCAAGTGCCTGCCAGTACCGACTTGTCGATATTAGAATGTCCAACAACATTGTCGACATAACCTAATCCCATGCCGTTGCTGATAACGCTTCCAAGCACGCCACCGAGCAGCCCGCCGCCACTGTTGCCACCTATCATTCCACCGAGCACGCTGCCGAGCACACTGCCCAGACCTGAGTTGTTGCTTGTGTTATTGGTGTTGCCAATCAATGGACCACATCCTGTGAAAACAAGCGATAAGGCAAGAACTGCCGAAAAAAGAGTTTTCCTAATCATAATTTTTGTTTTAATATTAATAATAAAAGAATGGTTGATAGTTGTAGACTGCAAAAATAACAAAAAAAAATGAAAAACAAGAAGTTTTGGTGTTTTTTGTGTAAATGATTCAATTAAATAGTAATCTCGAAACGATAAAATTTTAAATTCTTACTGGTTTTATTAGTTTAAATTCGAAAAAAAGTTGTATCTTTGAAAACTCTATATATTATTGACATCGACTACCTAGCGGTTGTTAACTTTTTTTTGGTTAACACGGTTAAATTGAAAAAACAAAACATAACTAATCAAATACTATTTATGAGACTTAAACTATTTATGCTTCTATCGCTCTTTTTGAGTCTGAATGTGATGGCTCAAACGGGGCTCAGAGGTGTGGTGATTGACTCAAGGACCAATGTGCCGGTGGCGGGAGCAACCGTCTTGCTCGACGAGCAGGGCGTGAGCGCTATCACGGGCCCCAGTGGCGACTTTGTCATCACCGACGCCAAGCCAGGCAATGACATGCTGCTCATCTTCAGCTATGGCTACCGTGACCTGGCGCAAGATGTCGTGATACTCAACGGTATCGACGACTTGGGAACAATAAAACTGGAGCCCACGAGTGCTGCATCGACCAGTGAGATTGATGCTGCAGGCGAGATGGTGCTCACCGAGTCGATGCTTGAAGACGAGGAGGGAAACGCCCAGCAAGTGGGTGCCTTGACCGGTGCTACCGACAACCCCTACTACAAGGCTACCAACTACAACTTCAGCACCATGCGCTTCCGCATTCGCGGTTACAACAATGAGTACAGCCAGACCTACATCAACGGCATCAACTTCAACGACGCCGCTCGTGGCCGCTTCAACTACTCGATGATAGGCGGCATGAACCAGGCGTTCAAGAGCCGCAGCGTGGGTTATGCCACCGAGGCTACCAACTTTGGCTTTGGCGACGTGGGTGGAGCGACCAACATCTTCACCTATGCCAAGGACTACTCACCTGGTTTCCGTGGTAGTGTGGCTTATACCAACAGCAACTACCGCTGGCGTGGAATGATTACCTACAGCACTGGCCTGAACCAGCAGGGCTGGGCGCTCACCCTGAGTGCTATCGCCCGCTATGCTGGCGAGGGTATTATCCCAGGCTCGTTCTACAACAGCTGGGGTGGGTTCCTCTCGCTGCAGAAGGTGCTCAATCCACAGAACTCG
Organism: uncultured Prevotellaceae bacterium; assembly: GCA_900318065.1. GTDB lineage: Bacteria > Bacteroidota > Bacteroidia > Bacteroidales > Muribaculaceae > Sodaliphilus. The sequence continues at coordinate 88,649 of ONIY01000006.1, read as the reverse complement.
GTGACGCTCACCGTCTTTGGCGCTCCCACCAAGCGCGCCAGCAACTCGGCAACCTTTGAAGAGGCCTACGACCTTGCCCACACAAACCTCTATAACACCAACTGGGGCTGGCAAGAGGGCAAGAAGCGCAACGCCAGGGTGGTTCAAGCCTTCGACCCCACAGCCATCTTGAGCTGGGTGTGGACCCCCAAGACCGGAACCACACTCAACACCGGCTTGGCGTTCCACAAGTCGTTCTACGCCTCGAGTGCTTTGAACTGGTATAACTCGCGTGACCCACGTCCCGACTACTACCGCTACCTGCCATCCTACTATCGCACTACCAGCCCTGAGACCGCCGACCTCTTTGAGTGGGAGTGGCTCAACATGGAGGAGAAGCGACAGATCAACTGGGATGAGCTCTACCAGGTGAACTACCTGAACAACTATGAGTATGAGCAAGGCGGTGAGGACAAGGGTTCGAGCTATGTTATAGAGAACCGTCACAGCAACCAGTTCAACTGGATACTCAGCAGCAACCTCAACATGCGCATCACTCCAGTGCTGTCGCTGCAAGGTGGCGTGAGCGCCAACTATAGCCGCTCGTCCTACTACAAGACCATGAAGGACCTGCTGGGTGGCCGCTACTGGCTCGACGTGGACCAGTATGCCGAGCGTGACTTCCCTGGCGATGCCGAGATGCTCCAGAACGACCTGGACAACCCCAACCGCCGCATCCTCAAGGGCGACCGCTTTGGCTATGACTATAATATCAACTCAGTGACCGGCCGCTTCTGGGTTCAGAATGTTGTCAACCTCAACCATTTTGACATCAACTATGGCATCCAGTTGAGTGCCACCACCTTCCAGCGCGACGGTAAGATGCGCAACGGCCGTGCCCCCGAGAACTCCTACGGCAAGGGCGAGAGCCACAGCTTCTTCAACTATGCCGCCAAGGCAGGTGTGATTTACAAGATAGACGGCCGCAACAACGTGCAGGCTCACGTTTACTACGGCACCCGCGCACCTGAATATTACAACGCCTATATCTCGCCCCGCATCAAGGACGACGTGATTACCGACCTCAAGAGCGCGCGCATCCTCTCGGGCGATATAGGATATGTGTGGAACTATCGTCGATTCATGGGTTCTATCACCGGTTTCTGGACCGAGTTCTGGGACATGACCGAGCGAACCTCGTTCTACGACGACTACAACAGCACCTTCGTGAACTACTCGCTCACGGGAGTTCGCAAGGAGCACAAGGGTGTGGAGATAGGCGCTGCCTACAAGATTACTCCCTCCCTCACCCTCAACGCTGCGGCAACAATCGCACGTTACCAGTACAAGAACCGCCCACTGGGTACTCGCAGCTTCGAGAACGGCTCGGTGGCCGATGTTACCCAAACCGTTTACCTGAAGAACTTCTACGTGAGCGGCACTCCCCAGGAGGCCTATAGCCTGGGCTTCAACTGGAGCGCCCCCAACATGTGGTTCTTTGAGGTTAACGGAGTGTGGATGAACCGCTCCTATGTTGACCTGTCGCCCATTCGCCATGAGGTGCTCCCCGAGCTCTACACCATGGCCAGCAGCGAGCAAGAGCTTGAGCAGATGATGCGCGACATTGGCAAGCAGGAGAAGCTCAACGAGGCACTGATCATCAACATGAGCATTGGCAAGGTGATTTACCTGAGCCGCTCGTCATCCTTGAATCTCAACTTGAGCCTTAACAACCTGCTCAACAACACCCATATCCAGACCGGTGGTTACCAGCAGGGTCGCTTTGACTATAAGAACTATACCACAGCCAAGTTCCCCAACAAGTACTACTATGCCCAGGGCTTCCGCATGTACTTGAACGTGGGTGTAAGATTCTAATCACACATAAAGATAATAAAAACAAAAACCGAAATACATTATGAAACGTTTTAATTTATTCATCAATGCATTGTTGCTCATGCTGGTGGCCGTGGGATGTAACGAAGACTTCGACACTCCCCCCATGGTGGTGCCACATGCCGAGCATCAGGCAAACATGACAATCGCCGAGTTCAAGGCGAAATACTGGCAGGATGGTCGCAACTTCATCGACACCTGCAAGGAAGACACCTACATCCATGGTTGGGTGACAAGTAGCGATGAGGAGGGCAACATCTATAAGCACCTCTACATCCAGGACGAGACAGCAGGCTTGGGTATCTCGATTGATGCCAACAGCATCTACAGCAGCTACCGTGTGGGCCAGGAGATCGTTATCAGCATGAAGGACTTCTGGATTGGCAAGTACAATGGCGAGTACCTCATTGGCAAGCCCGAGTGGTATGCCGCTCAGAGCGTGTGGGAGGCAGGCCGTATGACCCTCGACCAGTTTAAGGAGCATGCGGAACTCGAGGGACTCCCCAATCTTGAGAAGATTGCTCCCGTAGAGGTTGAGATTAGCGATGTGGTGGGTCACAGCGACCGTGAGACCCAGCTCAAGTATCAGGGACAGTTTGTGATTATCCGCAATGTGGAGTGGGAAGGTGCCGACGGTGAGATCACCTACAGCGAGAGCGCTTCCAGCACCACCCGCAACATCAAGGACGAAGACGGCAATGTGCTGGGTGTGAACAACAGCAACTATGCCAACTTCCGTGGCGACCCACTGCCACTGGGCAAGGGCGATGTGCAAGGTATCCTGTACATGACCGGTAGCGACAAGTGGGGCCTCTACCTGCGCGACACTAACGACTGCATGGGCTTCTCTAACGACACTAAGGGCTATCCCAGCGACCCATGGACAGTGACCGAGGCTATCGAGCTGCAAAATCAAGGCAAGAAGGGCTGGGTGACTGGTTACATCGTGGGTGCCGTAGCTCCTGGTGTGAGTGAGGTATCGGGCAACAGCGACATCGAGTGGAGTGCTCCCACTACCCTCGACAACACCCTCGTGATTGCTCCCAGCGCCGACGTGCGCGACTACAGCCAGTGCATCGCAGTGGCACTGCCACAGGGCTCGAGCTTCCGTCGTGACGCCAGCCTGAGAGACTATCCCGAGTTGCTTGGAACTCAAATATGGGTTAAGGGTACGCTCGCTGGCTTCATGGGCATGGCAGGAATCATCGACAACAGCGGCTCGACCGAGGAATACCGCCTCTCTATTATGACCGGTGGTGTTACCGAGCTCTATGAGGACTTCGAGGAATGCGTCAAGAATGGCTCGATGCCAAGCGGATGGAAACTCGTGAGGGCTAAGGGCGACAAGGACTGGTATATCGACGAGTTTGACAACAACAAGTATGCTTCGGTTACTGGTTACAGTGGCAAGCAGCCACCATTTGACGCATGGCTGATTACTCCTGCTCTCGACATCACTAATGCCGGCAGGAAAGAGATGAGCTTCCTGAGCAAGGTGCGTTACTATCGTGCAACCGATAAACTCGAGGTTTATCTCATGAGTACCAACGACCCAGCAACTGCCCAGCTTATCAAGCTCGACCCAACACTTGCCTCGGCATCTGAGGGTGGACAGTCCGACTTCATCAGTTCGGGTACTATCGACCTGAGCCAGTATAGTGGCACTTACTGCATTGGCTTCCGCTATGTATCGGAACAGCAGTCCAACTACACCACTTGGCAAATGGATAACTTCAAGTTTGGCGGCAAGGCGTTGCTCCAGACCATCGACGACTTCGAGACCATGAACGGCGGTCAGACTACCGCACAGCAGGGCTGGACCAACCTCGCCTCTACTAAGGGCTGGACAGCAACCAATGCTGCACTGCTCATGGGTGGTGTCAACGATGCCGCTCCTGTGTTCCAGATGATTGGCAAGAAGGCCGACGGCAGCGACAATTGGGCCTATGCCGTGCACCTGAATGGTAACATTAACAGCAAGGGTATTCTCACCTCGCCAGTGTTCAAGGGTGGCCTCTCGAAGCTCACTCTCAACTATGGCTATGTGCTCTCGGAGAGCAACGGCGTGAAATTCAACATTTATTTCTTCTCCCAAGATCCACGCACTAATCCAGTGCAGAATCCCATCAGGTCGTTTACTGTCAACGAGCCCAGTGCTGCTCAAAAGACAGCCTACACCGCGACTTTAGACGTGAACATCTCAGGCGACTGCTACATGGAGATAATCCCAGCAAGTCCCACAAATTCTACCAGCAACAAAGACCGTGTTGCAATATGGAATGTGATGTGGGACCCAGCTGAATAGCGACTGAGAAACCATCAGGACTTGGGTCCTAAAAACAAGAAATCCCTCGGCCATCAAGATCGAGGGATTTCTTTGTCTACTGGTGGCGCTTTTAGTCGTTCCACTCCACGATGTGGCCCTGGAAGAGGGTGGATTGCACGTCGATGAGGCGCTGGTTGCGGCTGCCACGAAAGCGCAGCTTGGTGTCGCGCTCTGCCAGCAGGAACGGGCTGTCGACGAGGACGTCGAGCTGTCGCACCACCGCCATGAGCTGTGGCTGCTGTGTCACTTGCTGCCAGGTGTAGCCAGTGTAGCACCACACGTTGTAGCCCAGCTCTTGCTTGATGCGGTTGATGAGCAGGGCTAGAGGCTGGGCTTGCGCCAGCGGGTCGCCTCCCGAGAAAGTGACGGGCGCCTCGTTGTAGGCGATGATGTCCATCAGTTCGTCGAGGGTGCGCTCTTCGCCGCCGTTCATGTCCCACGACTCCGGGTTGTGGCATCCGGGGCAGTGGTGGCTGCATCCGGCAAGATAGATTGACGTGCGCAGCCCGGGACCATCAACGCTGGTCCCTTCCACCACATGAAGAACTCGCAATTTATTCATTAATGACGATTAACAAGGAGCGAATTCTCGACCAGTCGAGCGATCGAGCAGTCGAACACTCGAGCGATCGAGAATTATCCATTAAACATTGTGCATTGAGCATTATGCATTAAGCATTATTTATGCACTACTCGGTCGCGGAGCTCGGCTAGTTTGCCGCTGTTCCAGCGGTCGGTGGTGCCCACCAGGTATCCAGTGATGCGTTGCAGCTTGTCGATGTTGTGGCCGTGGCACTCAGGGCACTCGTGCAGGTCTTCGGTGGCATCCTCGTAGCCGCAGTCCATGCAGCGGTTGCGGTTGTGGTTCACCGAGCCGTAGCCAATGTTGTACTTGTGCATCAGGTCGACGATGTCCATGATGGCCTGTGGGTTGTGGGTAGCGTCGCCGTCAATCTCCACATAGAAGATGTGACCGCCGCGGGTAATCTCGTGATAGGGCGCCTCCACCTCGGCCTTGTGCTTGGGGCTGCACTTGTAGTAGACAGGCACATGGTTGCTGTTGGTGTAATAAATCTTGTCGGTAACGCCAGGAATCTCGCCAAAGTCCTTGCGGTCGCGGCGGGTGAACTTGCCAGCAAGTCCCTCGGCGGGAGTGGCGAGCACGCTGTAGTTGTGCTTGTATTGCTCGCTGAACTCGTTGACGCGCTCACGCATGTGGCCAATGATCTTCAGACCCAGTTCCTGACTCTCCTGACTCTCGCCATGGTGCTTGCCGGTGAGGGCGATGAGGCACTCGGCAAGGCCTATGAAGCCTATTCCCAGCGTGCCCTGGTTGATGACGCTCTCGATGGTCTCGTTGGGCTTGAGGTTCTCGCTGCCGTTCCACAGCTGTGTCATGAGCAGCGGGAACTGCTTTGCCATCGCCGTCTTCTGGAAATTGAAGCGGTCGTCGAGTTGGCGAGCGGTGATTTCGAGCACGTTGTCGAGGCGGCGGAAGAACTCCTTGATTCGCTCCTGCTGGTCCTCAATCTTCATGCACTCGATTGCCAGGCGCACGATGTTGATGGTGGAGAACGAGATGTTGCCGCGGCCAATACTCGTTTTAGGGCCAAAGCGGTTCTCAAACACGCGGGTGCGGCAACCCATGGTGGCTACCTCATACTTGTAGCGCTCGGGGTCGTTGATGTCCCATTTCTCGTGCTGGTTGTAGGTGGCATCGAGGTTGACAAAGTTGGGGAAGAAGCGCCGTGCAGTTACTTTGCAGGCGAGGCGGTAGAGGTCGTAGTTTGGATCCTCGGGCAGGTAGCTCACGCCGCTCTTCTTCTTCCAAATCTGGATGGGGAAGATGGCTGTGGAGCCGTTGCCCACGCCCTCCCATGTGGAGTGCAGGAGTTCGCGGATGATGCATCGTCCCTCGGCGCTGGTGTCGGTGCCATAGTTGATGGAACTGAACACTACCTGGTTGCCGCCGCGGCTGTGGATGGTGTTCATGTTGTGGATGAACGCCTCCATGGCCTGGTGCACGCGGCTTGCTGTGCGGTTGATGGCATGCTGGAGCACGCGCTCGCGTCCCTGAAGGCCGTCGAGTGGCAGGATGATATAGTCCTTGATCTTGGCGTCGTACATGTCCTTGTAGTCCTCGCCGTTGATGTCCTCAAGAATCTTCACCTCCTCGATAAACGCCTTGCGCACGAAGGGTGCCAGATAGAAGTCGAATGCGGGTATTGCCTGGCCGCCGTGCATCTCGTTTTGTGCTGTCTCCATCGAGATGCATGCCAGCACGCTGGCTGTCTCGATGCGCTTTGCCGGACGCGACTCGCCATGCCCTGCCCAGAAGCCGTGGTTCAGAATCTTGTCGAGAGGATGCTGCACGCAGGTGAGGCTCTTGGTGGGGTAGTAGTCCTTGTCGTGGATGTGGAGGTAATTGTCGCGCACTGCCTCGCGCGCCTCGTCGCTGAGCAGGTAGTCGTCGACGAAGGGCTTGGTGGTCTCGCTGGCAAACTTCATCATCATGCCGGCAGGCGACTCGGCGTTCATGTTGGCGTTCTCGCGCGTGATGTCGTTGTGCTTGGCATTGATAATCTCAAGGAACATGTCGCGCGTCTTGGCCTTGCGTGCCACGCTGCGCTTGTGGCGATAGTTGATGTAGCACTTCGCCACTTCCTTGCGGGGGCTCTTCATGAGTTCGAGCTCCACCATGTCCTGGATGCCTTCCACGCTCATCTGGCTCTTGCCACGAGCGCCAATGTGGTCGGCAATGCGCTGGATTAGCGCCTCATCGTCGCCCGCCTCGGTGGCGAGCATGGCTTTGCGTATCGCAGCCTTAATTTTTTCCTCGTTGTATCCAACGACTCTTCCGTCACGTTTTACTACTGTTAGTATCATTGTTATGTCTTATTTAAGTGTTAAGTTTCAAGTTTCAAGTGTTAAGTAGCGCCTGCGGCGCTGGAGCTCGGGGATTGAGGGTTGGGGATGGGGAAGTCGAGCATTCGGGGGACTCAATTATGCATTGTGCATTATGCATTGTGCATTGTGCATTGCCCTTCGTCCATTGTCCATTGTCCTTTGTCCTCTCCACTATTAGGCACTAAAAAATGCACTGAAAGTGGTGCATTGCGTATCACTAAAAATTCTAGTGCAAAACTACAAAAGGTTGCAGAAATAGCAAAATTTTTTGCAAAGAAAATATCAACAAATTTTCGTTTTGGAAAACTTTTTTGGAGAGTGAGAAAATTAAAATATTGATAATTAGTAGTTTGAAAATATTTTTGGGAAACTTTGTTTGGGGTTAGTGCTTTTCAAATAATTATTTTTGTTGTCAGGGACGACAAAGGGGTCGCCTTCAGCGACATATGTGTGGGTGGATGTGATTACCCCCAGTGCCAGTTGCTTCACTCGCTATCGCTCGTTGCACAACTGGTACTGGGGGTTACACATGGGGTCAGCCTCCGGCTGAGGTGGGTGTCGTACTGAGGGTGTTGCAAAAGGTTGAGATTGCGTCAATGTAGGGACAACGCACGCGTTGTCCGAGAACCCTGATTAATAAATATCTGCCTATAGCTGACAAGGCACGCCTTGTCCCTACAAAACACCGGTGCGGACAGGACACGCCTTGTCCCAACAAAAAGAGAACTCTCGGAGTTTTGCAACACCCCTGGAGGCGCTATTGCCAGATGCTGGTGTTGAGGGTTGCCTCTACCGTTTCTTCTATGTCGTCGGGGAGGTTACAGAAGAAGTCGATGCCCGTTCGCTGTTCTAGTTCGTCGATGGTAATCATGCAGCTTTGCAGCGTGGTGGAGTTGCATGCGCTGTTGATTTGCTCGGTCCAGTAGGCCATGGCTTGGTACTGTCCGTTCTTGAGTCTCAGCACTGCCATGTACCAGTAGCGTGGGATGGGCAGCGTGCCAGTGATGTTCACGCCAAACTTGCTCAGCACTTCCGACTTGGGGATAAGACCGCTCTGTGTAGAGCCATTGATAGTGACATTGTCGATAGTGGCACCCTTGCACACATAGAGCGTGTCGCGGAAGCTGCTGCTGTAGCCCCAGTTCTGCACCTTAGTCTCCATGCGTTGCCACAGTCCTGCGTTGTGGGCCTGGTATTGTGGGTGGATGTTGCTGGTGATGAATGTGTCGTAGTTCTGAGCCTCGGTAGTCTGTCGATCCTCTGATGCGCAGATGTGTCCTCGTGCAAAGAGAGTCATGTTATTGCCGTCGAGGTTGGTGCAGCTGGTGGTGTACTTGCCGCTGGTGTATTCGTTGTGTGCCACTTGGTAGGCGCTGGGGACATAGTCGTCGGGGTGGAAAGAGCTTGCGGTGCGTCCCACGTTGTTGTTGGGCACACCGTTGTGCATTGTGAAGCATGTCCAGTGGTTGGCACGCTGACTCTTGTCGAGTTCGAGCGAGAGCGAGATGCCCAGGTCGCTAGTGGCATGCACCACTACCATGTGGTTAGAGTTTGGGGTGATGTGTGGGTACTCAATTCGCCAAGCCTGGCTGTAGGTAGCGCTGGAGGTGGTTGCCACGGGTCCCGACTGCGGGATGTTGTAGCTGGTCTCTTTCCAGTTGGCGTTCAGGTTGTTGTCGACAATGGGCTCGTAGGTATAGACTGCGGTGGCTACTGCGCTTGAATTGCCGTCGACAATGGCAATTGCCTTGAGTGTCATGCTGAAGCCCACTGTGATTTGTACTGAGCCGTAGGCGTTGTCTTCATAGTTGGTAGTGGAGGGTGTGGTGCCGTCGGTGGTGACATAGACGCGGCTGCCTTGAGGCCCTGTGACGGTGACTGTGGTGGGTGTGTTGAACACTGTTCCTGAGGGATGGCTGAAGGTGGGCATGGGCACTGTGACGGGTCCGCTGCCTGTGAGGAGGTAGTTGTAGATGGCGGTGATGTCGTTGCTGGTCACTGCGCCATCGCCGTTAACGTCGGCATTGTCTTCCCACTGAGTGTCGCCTGCCAGGAGGTAGTCGTAGATGCAGGTGACATCGGCGCTAGTCACTGCTCCGTCGCGGTTCACGTCGAGGGGGTTATAGCCTTGTTCCTCCATCTCATAGGTCACGGTCATCGAGAAGAGGCTGTTGCCGCCGGTGCCAGTGAAGGTGACCTTGGTGGTAGAGCCGCTCCAGTAGGTGTTGCCCGAGTCGAAGCCGGCGGGGCTGGCGGTGAAGCGCTGCTGGACATAGAAGCCGTCGAAGTCGACGCGCGTGATGGTAGCGCCACTGGCGGCTTGGAACGAGAAGGTGTTGCCACTGGTGGTGTAGAAGGTGTACTGGTTTTGATAGTAGGTCGACCGTGGCGAACTGCTGCCAGGTATAAAAGTGATGTCGCCCACTGTGATGTTGCTGTTCAGATAGGTGGGGTTGCTACTGGTGGGCGTGGACAGTCCCAGTTGTGCCAGTGCCTCGGGCGAGCTGAAGTCGAAGACGGCAGTCTTGGTGACCGCGCCAGCTGCCGCGCTCAGGCACGCGAGGAGTGTGAGTAAGTAAAGTCGTTTAACCATAGTCTAATGAGTTTATTGTTAATGTTTTGTTGTCAAGAGGGATAATAAAAGTTGTGCAAGTTACTAATTTTTCTCAAGATGACCAAATTTGGGGTTGCAAACTTCATTGTGGTGTGGTTTTCATCTTTAATTAATTGCGTTTGGTAGAAAATCGCGGTCAAAATGTCCTATTATTCATGGTTTTTCGTTAACTTTGCATGATTTATAGAAAAAACAAAGTAATAATATATATATGAAAAAATTACTCACTTTTTTAATGTTGCTCAATCTGTTATTCGAAATTGGCTGGGCGGAAACAACTACTGTAACTGCAAGTAAGATTACAAGTAACTCTTTTAGTTGGACAGGTTCTGGCAGAGAAACATGGAGTGGAACTGTTAATGGTGGTGTAGTCAATCAAAACACTTACCAAACAGGATACGTTCAAGTTGGAACGAATAGTAATCCATCAACTTCGGTTACTTTATCTACTAGTGGAATCCCAGGAACGATAACAAGTGTGGTTTTCGATTGTGCTGCTCGCCAAGGCAAAGCTACTGTTAGTGTTACTGTAGGTGAGAATGTTTTTGGTGCTCAAAACCAGAATGTTCCATCTTGGAGTAACAACCTTGGAGGCAATGTTACCTTCGAAGGCAGTGCTTCTGGTGCTATTGTAATAACAATGACAAACGGAGATGGTGGAGGTGGAATGTATATTAAATCGGTTACAGTCACTTATACAACCGCCCCTCCAGTAGTTATTCACAAAATCACTGGCATTGGAGCGCTTAGCAGTTTAACTAGTGGTGACATGGTAGAACTTTATCTGCCCGATGGGTATAATGCACGTGTTACTCACGTTGAGGAAATCGGCAGTGCTGTTGATGCCTATGTGCGCGACAACACTGGTGCGATGCGCATGACGGGTATTTCGCCAAACCGCCCCATGACCTACAACCAGCATCTTGCAGGCTGGATTACAGGTAAATACACCGTGGGCAGCGACGGAATACCACAGTTTGAGCCAGTTGAGGATTATACCAACACCGCTTTCTTGGTGATTGCCGACCGCGTGACAGAGAATGAAACCGAGCCAGTGGAAATCGCCAGCGATGCGATTAGTGACCACCTGGGCGACTGGGTGACTGTGAGCAACGTGAGAGTGGAGATAGATGCCGACGACACTGGCAGCCACCTTGGCGACTGGGTGACTGTGAGCAACGTGAGAGTGGGCGACGTGGATGTGACGAACAAATTTAATCTTGACAACTATAGTGACCAACTCTATGACGGTGCTCTTGTCGACATCCATGGCATTGCTGCCAGCGGCAAGCTCTATCCCGTGGACGATAAGGACGAATATCCCATCACCCATGTGGTGGATGCTCAGGAGAACTTTGTGTCTCCCACTAAGTCCATCAGCAATACTCAAGTGCGGTTCAAGCGCGCTATGAGTAATAGCAACTACTACTTGCTCACTGTGCCTTTCGAGTTTGATGACTTTGAAGGCGAAGTGTTTGAGTATAAGGGCGTTTCGCTTGGACAAGTGGGGACCTATAACTACAATGGCAGCCAAGTGCCAATCATGGGTGGCGTGATGCACTTTGAGAAGAGATATTACCACACACTGCAGCCCGGCACGCCCTATCTTGTGAAGCCTTCTTCTGCTCTGACGGAGATGACCCTTGGTGGCGTCACGCTGAGCAATGCAGCGGCAGGCAGCGTGAAGTATTCGCTTGCCCAGCAGAACACTGCGGGCATCAACCTGATGGCCGATGAGCAGCCTGCCTATGTGGGCGACTACACGCTGGTGGGCACCTATTCGCCTCAGGTTTTGCCTAAGGATGAGTCGACTGCCATCCTCGATGGTAACACAGTGAGTTGGACATCGGTTGCCGCAAGCACTGCAATCGACGGCACCGAGGCCTATGTCACCCTGCCTGCTGGCGCTGGCGTGAAATTTGACGTGCCAGGCAATGGCATTGTGACGGCAATAAGCGAGATGAGCATCGACAATGTGGCACCTCGCGAGGCGGTTATCTACAACATCATGGGAGTGCGCATGACGCGACCGCTGAGTGAGCTGCCGCCAGGTATATATATTGTGAACGGTAAGAAGATTGTGAAATTCTAAAGCACGGAGGACAGGACAATGAAGAAGACTTTATTTGCAGCCCTCGTGGCTTTGATGACAGCAATCACCGCACTGGCAACCGACACCCATCCAGTGAACATCATCATCACCTTGAAAAACGGTGAGACAGTGACCTACTCCGCAGCACAGATGGACAGCGTGCGCTTCGTGGGAGGAAAGTTTGAAGAAACCGGCGCGATAGGTGTGAAAATCTATCCCACCGGCTTAAAAAAGAGTGTAGACTACCTCTATTCACAGATTGAAACTATGATCTGCACTGAGCCAGTAAATGGTACCGTATTTAGGAGAATTAATGACATCAGTAAACTCGAAGCAGGAAAGAGGTATATTATTGTGTATGAGGAGGCTAGTGTGGCAATGGCTAGCACTATAAGCAAGGAAACTATAACCATTTCCAATAATAGCACTATACTTGCAGATGATAGCAATGTGGATGTATTCACGTTGGGAGGCAGTACTGGATCATGGACTTTCCAAGAAGGGAATAATTATCTCACCACTAGTTCAAGTGGAACAACTTTAGCCTCGAGTACTGATGCTGGAACTTGGAATATTTCGTTTAATGATGGTAATGCCAGAATTTATGGAGGTCTTGACAGCAATAAACGATACATAAGATATTATAGCACAACTAATTTCCGTGCTTATCAATCAGAAAATCAAGATGATACATATAATGTGCAACTCTATATGGAGGATGATGGCAGTGTGCCAGTAACCACCGTTAGTGCTCCAGTGTTCTCGCCAAACGGCGGTTTGATAAACGCTGCCACTCAGGTTACTATCCATAGTGATACGGAGGGCGCAGCAATCTACTACACTACAGATGGCACTACTCCAAGCACTAGCAATGGTACGTTGTATGACGGTCCCATCACTGTGAGTGCTACCACAACCATCAAGGCCATTGCTATCAAGGACGGCGATAGCAGTGCAGTGACAACCGTTACTTTCACTTATACCGACGGTCCCATCACCGATAACAATGTGAACCGCAACTCACTATCGGGCCATTATGTTGCAGGCAAAAAGATGTGGGGACTGGAATGGCCACGTATTAACGAGACCGACAACAACACTTGGGTTGTCAAGAGCACTAACAACTATGGAGTGACATTCTCGCTCGAGTGGAGCAACAGTAAGATAGCAAATCGCTGGACTTGCTATACATTCCATGAAGGTAATAATGATAAAAATACAACTCGAAAAGATGACTTTAAGGTAGATACTGAATTGCCCGAAGCGACTCGTTCAACACTCGGTGATTATAGTGGTAGCGGTTATTCACGAGGACACTTGTGTGCTAGCTCAGACAGATTGTGCTCAGAAGAACAGAACAAACAGACATTTTTCCTGAGCAATATGCAACCACAATGGCAAAGCCATAATGGTGGGATTTGGAATAGGCTTGAGGAACAGGTGCAAAAGTGGGGAGGTTGTGTTGTTGCAAACCAGCAATATAGTATTATTTGTGACACTTTGTATGTTGTGAAAGCTGCAACAATTGCCGATGTAACCATTAATGGTTCGACAAGCGCTGGTGTCTATACTCAAAAGTGTAATGATAGATTGCCTGTTCCTAAGTATTTCTATATGGCTCTTCTGGCAAGGACAGGTAACACCTATAAAGCGCTTGCATTCTGGACAAATCATACCAATGATGCCCAATCTAACACGAGCATATCAAGTTGTGTGATAACCATCGATCGGCGAACGGGTATTGACTTCTTCTGCAATTTGCCCGATGACATAGAAAATGCGGTTGAATCGGCCGTTGATACGAGTTTCTGGAACATCGGCAACTAGTAGGGACAAGGCGTGCCTTGTCCGCTAGAGACAGATGCTTGTTAATCAGTGTTTTCGGACAACGCATGCGTAGTCCCTACGTTGACGCAATTTCAACATTTTCAACTGCCTCGCTACTATGTAATGCGCCATTATATCAAAACTGTTATTTATGGAACTTCCTAAGCGAAAATCTCCACGAGCCGAATGGTATGATTATGCTGGTGGCACTTATTTTGTCACTGTGGTAACACACAACCGGCAAAATTATTTTGGCTCAATAACCAATGGTGCTATTAGTCTTAGCGCTCTTGGGAAGTGTCTTAATGACGAATTAAAAAACATACACCAGCATTACAGGTATGCAACATTGCTCAATCATGTTGTCATGCCTAACCATTTTCATGCTATAATCTATATTGAAGAAGACCTGTTGCCAAAGTCTCTAAAGTCAATGCCTGAGGTAGCAAAAGCCACATCTACATTAGAGAAAGCTCACCTGTCAAAGAGTTGGTTGTCGACGGTAGTGGGTGGTTTGAAATCGCACATCACAAGAATTGCTAATAACCATGGAATTACATTCTCTTGGCAAAGGCGATTTCATGATCATATAATTAGATGGAGTGCTGATTACAATCTTATCTCGAATTATATTGACAATAATGTTGAGAATTGGGATATTGATTGTTTTAATGGGTGAAAGAACTAGGACATTGTTGTATAAATCGGAAAAGGCATAATAATATGCCACCGTCGCTCGTGGCGGACAAGGCACGCCTTGTCCCTACGTTTTGTGCGGCGGTATCGCTCGTGATTGTTCCCACATTGCTTTTTTTTCACTTTTTTGTGGTAAAAGGACTGTCATGTCAAGAAAAAGTAGTAAATTTGAAAAATAATTGAATATTCACTCTCAAAACATAATTATCACTATGAAGAAGTTGTTACTGGCCGCCGTTGCGGCAATGGTTTTGATACCAGCAATAAACGCACAGCAAGACGTGCAGCAGGAGAAGCGCTACAACATGTATGGCGTTATGTTCTACAACCTTGAGAATCTCTTCGACACCATCAACAGCAATGGCACCTACGACCTGGAGTTCTCGCCCAGTGGTGCCCGCCAGTGGGATGGCCGCAAGTATTGGTCAAAGGTTCACAACATGGCCTATGCCTTCTCGCAGATGAAGACCCCTAACACCCCCTATGGCCCTGCCATCATAGGCGTGAGCGAGATAGAGAATGAGACAGTGCTTAAAGATATTGCGCGCGACCCATTGATTAAAGACTGGCGCCTGCAGGTAGCCGATTATCACGAGAGTCCCGACCGTCGTGGTGTGGACGTGGGTGTGATGTACAACCCGCGCTACTTCCGCGTGCTCAACGTTACCAACCAGCGCCTTAGCGAGGAGGACTTTGCGCGTGCTGCCGCAGCCGCCGACCCTGCCCGCGTGCTGGACTATGAATGGAACGACAACTTCCGCACCCGCGACCAGATTTGCGTGGTGGGCATCCTTGCCGGCGACACCGTGGCGGTGATGGTCAACCACTGGCCCTCGCGCCTGGGCGGACAAGAGGCGTCGAGCCCCAAGCGTGAGGCTGCGGGCTACATGTGCCGCCGCACCATCGACTCGCTGGTGAACGTTCACGGCGAGAACATAGGCATCATCTTCATGGGCGACCTTAACGACGACCCCATGGACAAGGCTTGTGCCGAGTCGGTGGGCGGAAAGCGCAACATTGAGGAGGTGACCGCTCCCGGCGACATGTTCAACCCCTTCTGGAACATCCTTGCCAAGGGTGTGGGCACGCTCGCCTACAAGGGACAGTGGAACCTCTTTGACCAAATCATGTGCAACAGCTATTTCACTAAGTACCGCAAAAGCAAGGACAAGCCACAGCTCACCTTCGTGAGAGCCGAAGCCCTGAACCGCGACTTCCTCAAGACACAAGAAGGCGACCGCAAGGGCTACCCCCTGCGCACCTACAGCGCCGGCGTGTTCCTCAACGGCTACAGCGACCACTTCCCCACCGAGATCTTCCTGGTGAAGGAGGCGCAGTAGGCGGTTTGGTTTATGGTTGATAGTTTATGGTTTATGGAAGACAAGTGCGAAATTAAAGGCACTACAATCACTAAACTGAGAACTGCTCAACTATTTTACTGAAAACTGAAAACTGAAAACTGATAACAGAACACTGGTATTGGTTTATGGTTTATGGAAGACAGATGTGAGCATAAATGCAACGCAACAATTAAAGGCGGGTTGGTTTATAGCAAGTTGATGGAATATTAGTATTTAGAATTTCAAATTAATATATTAATATTGGTTTTATGGATTTTGCGCTTTTCTCTCATGAGCAATTAGATATGTGGCAGTTCTCTATGGACTTTGTGACCGATATTTATAAATTGCTTAATCGTTTCCCTGAAAGAGAGAGATTTTCGTTGACTTCTCAGATAAGAAGAGCGGCAATATCTGTACCTTCTAATATAGCCGAGGGCTCCAGTAGGTTCTCTGAAAAAGAAAAAATACATTTTAATGAGATTGCCTTGGGTTCTTTAGCCGAAGTTATATGTCAGTTAGATATAGCACTTAGAGTTGGATATATAAGCCAAGAAGAATTTAATCAATTTAAATCAAATGCTTCTACTATAGGCAAAATGATTAGTGGTTATCGTCGTTCAATGATTAATAAAATGCTAGAAAAGAAAGAAAACAATAAACTTTCAAACGAATAATGCAAGAGATTGTGTTGCTAGATGATTAAACCACTTCAAGTTTCTATAAATCAATAAACAGTCGCTGAAATGAATTTAAAAATGGAGAATGACGATTTTGAGCTCATGGCTCCTGTGGGGTCGTGGGAGTCGCTGGTGGCGGCGCATCAGGGTGGTGCCGATGCTATCTACTTTGGCATTGAGAACTTGAACATGCGGTCGAAGTCGAGTGTGAACTTCTCGATCGACGACCTGCACACGATAGCGCAGTGGTGCGCCGAGCGTGGCATCAAGACCTACCTCACCGTCAACACTATCATCTATGACGAGGACATCGACTACATGCACCGCATAGTGGACGCGGCGCGCGATGCCCATCTCACCGCCATCATCGCCAGCGACATGGCAACGATACTCTACGCCCGCAGTATCGGGGTGGAGGTGCACATCTCCACTCAGGTGAACGTGAGCAACAGTGAGGCGGTGAAATACTACGCTCAGTGGGCCGACGTGATGGTCCTTGCCCGCGAGCTCAACCTCGACCAGGTGGCGAGGATTCATGAGAACATCACTGCCAGCGACATCCGTGGCCCGCATGGTGAGCCGGTGAGGCTCGAGATGTTTTGCCACGGCGCCCTGTGCATGGCGGTGAGCGGCAAGTGCTACATGAGTCTCCATGAGGCGTCGACGAGCGCCAACCGCGGCGCGTGCCGCCAGATTTGCCGCCGCAGCTACATCGTCACCGACCGCGACACGGGCGACGAACTTGCCATAGAGAACAAATACATTATGTCGCCTAAGGACTTGAAAACCATCCATTTCCTCAACAAACTTGTGGATGCCGGCGTGAAGGTGTTCAAGATTGAGGGCAGGGCACGTGGGCCAGAATATGTGCGCACCGTGGTGAGCTGTTACAACGAGGCGCTCAATGCCATTGTCGAGGGCACCTACTGCCAGGAGCGCATCGAGCAGTGGAACGAGAGGCTTGCGCGTGTGTTCAACCGTGGCTTCTGGGACGGATACTACCTGGGCCAGCGCCTGGGAGAGTGGACGTCGAAGTATGGCTCCAGTGCCACCCACGTCAAGGTGTATGCCGCCAAGGGAATACGCTACTTCTCCAAGATTGGCGTGGCCGAGTTCCAGATGGAGGCTGGCGAGTTGCACGTGGGCGACGAGATCATCATCACTGGCCCCACCACAGGCGCGCTGCCCATGACGATAGAAGAGATTCGCGTCGACCTCAAGCCAGTGGAGAAGACAGTGAAGGGCGAACGTTTCTCAATCAAGACCGATGAGAAAATTCGCCCCAGCGATAAGTTGTTCCTCTGGAAACCAGTGGAGTAGTTGTCAGTTGTCAGTTATCAGTAGTCAGTTATCAGTAATCAGTTGTCAGTAAAATAGTAGAGCAGTAGAATAGTAGAGCAGTAGAATAGTACTCTCACCTCTTCCCTCTCACCTTACTGAATCAGAGTGTGCTCGTTGGTGAAGTGCAGCTCGGTGCCATCGTTGAGCAGGATGGTGATGTCGCCATTCTTGATTTCACGGCCCATATACACCACGTCGGCGCCAGGATGGCTCTTGCTGAGGATCATCTGGATCTTGCCGGGCACCATGCGCATGGGCACGCTCGCCTTGCGGCAGTCAACAATCATCCAGTGTCCGTCCTTGTCAAACTCGATGGTAGCCTCATTGTCGAGCAGCACGCAGGTGCGGTTGTTCATGTTCTTGCTCTTGTTCTTCACTGCCTTCACCACCTGGTTGCTGGGGAAGTAGGACTTCACAATGCGTTGTCCCAGGTCGGGAACTTTGTTGAAAGGAATGTCAACGATGTTGTCGTCGGCAAGGGCAGTGCCTGCCATCATTACCATAGCCATTAAGGCAAATAAAATTTTTTTCATAGCTTTGTCTTTTTTAGTTTATTCTTATTCACTCAGGTTTCTAAAGTGATTATGTGCATCAAAGGCTCTCAATATCAGGCGATAAGCTCCTCCTCTAAGATAGAGGGGGAATTGACACACAATAGTTTAACTATTCTCATCGTTACAATAGAAACTTAAGTTATTCATTATCTGGATATTAATGAGTTGATTAGGGCTGTGCGGGAGTGGCGTTGCCGTCTTCCTTGGGCTGAGCCACACCGGTGGGGGCATTGGCAGCGTTGTAACGAGCGTTGAGCCCCTCGGCCA
Source organism: uncultured Prevotellaceae bacterium (assembly GCA_900318065.1). Lineage (GTDB taxonomy): Bacteria > Bacteroidota > Bacteroidia > Bacteroidales > Muribaculaceae > Sodaliphilus. Next base: position 70,130 of record ONIY01000006.1, on the reverse strand, counting down.
CCTCGTCGGTCACATCCCACTTGGGGTTGATGAACATTGCCGACTCCTTGCGCAGGATGGCGTCGTAGTCGTTCTTTACAGCATAGTCGGCAAGGAACAGGTCTATCTCGTTGGCGAGTTTCATCTGCTCCTGGTTGAGCTGCTGCTCATATTTCTTTTGCAGTGCTTCCATCTCCTTTTGAGCGTTTTCCTGCATGGTCTCGAGCTTCTTCTGGTCGGCCTCGAGAGCCTTTTGAGTCTTGTACTGGTTGTTCTTGTATTTAGTTTGCACCTGGTTGTAGAAGTTCTCAATCTGTGTGCGTTTCTTCTTCTCGGCCTGCTGAAGGTCGTTCTTGAGCTGAGACTGCAGCTGCAGATACTGCTGAGCCACTACATATTGCTGATACAGGCGATCCTCGTCGATATACCTGACGTTGAAAGGCTTAACGGCAACTTCCTGAGCTGCTGCGCTCATCGATAATATGGCCAGAGCCATCAATAATAACTTTTTCATTTTGAGTAATATAGTAAAATAGTTGAATAGTAGAGTAGTAGAGTAGTAGAGTAGTTGAATAGTAAAGTAGTTGAAAAGTGGAGTAGTTTAATAATAGAGTGGTTTTATAGTAAAAAGTTTAATGGTAAACTTCGCTTGCACAACTTATTTGCAAATTTCGTCAAAATTCTTGAGCTGTGCAAGCGTTTCTGTTAAGTTCTAATGAAAGAAATGGGATTGTCCCACGAAAAGGCCAGCTTATAGACTTTTTATCCAGCACCCTAACAGCACTCTATTTTGGCTTCAATTCATTAAGTGAAAAGGTGGTGTAATAGCCGTAAGATTGAAGCTAAACATTTCCTTGCCTTCATGGTTTGTGGTAAAAAGTGTGATAATTTTGCAAAAAAATCTGGTTTTATTAATCTTGTCTTATGAAAAATGTCTATCTTTGTAAATCAAACTTAATAAAACCACGCTATTCTTATTAAATATAATTTATATGAGTATCGGTAAAGATGTCATCAAGCAATGCCTGATTAGCAAGCAACGTGAGGTGGATGAGGCGGTGATTGTGAACCGTCCCGTAGAATTCGAAGAGAACGGCAACTATGTGATAGTTGGCGTGAGACATGCGGGTAAGTCGTACCTGCTATATCAACGTGTGCGCCAGCTACAAGAAGCAGGAAAGGGTTGGGACGAGATTTTGTTTGTGGACTTTGAGGATGAGCGTCTGGCAGAATTTCAGACGGAGGACTTCAACAGTCTGCTGGAGGCCCATCTGGAACTGTATGGCAAGAAGCCTGTGGTCTTTCTGGATGAGGTGCAGAACATTCCACACTGGGATAAGTTTGTGCGCAGGTTGACAGATGCGAAATATAGGGTATATGTGACTGGCAGCAATGCGAAGATGCTAAGTAAGGAGGTGGCAACTACGCTGGGTGGACGGTTCTTTATCTATGATGCGTACCCATATTCGTTCAAGGAGTATTTGGCAGCGCAGCAGGTGGAGCTGAAAGCGCATTGGGAGTATGACACGATTCAGAGAAGCGAGGTGAAGCGGCATTTGAATGAATACTTCTATTTCGGTGGCCTACCAGAGATTTTGTCATTTAAGAACAAGCGGGCGATGCTTTCGAGCCTGTATCAAAAGATTTATCTGGGTGACATTTGCGCACGAAACAACATTAAGAACGACAGGGTGCTGAACATCCTGATTAAGAAGATGGCAGAGAGTGTGAAGCAGCCGTTGTCGTATAACCGACTGAGGAACGTAATAGTAGCAACTGGGTCACCCATCAGCGTGCCTACTACGATAGACTATGCGGAATATGCCGCCGACAGTTGGCTGATACTGCCCATGGATAATGAGGTTGGGAAACTGACGGAGAAGGAGACGCAGAAGAAATACTATTTCGTTGACAATGGGCTGTTGAACCTGTTCCTGTTGAACTCAGAGACATCGCTACTGGAGAACATGGTGGCGGTGGAGTTGTGCAGGCGGTTTGGCAAAAAGAATGTGTTTTTCATGAACGCGCAGAAGGAGATAGACTTCATTGTCCCTGACGAGAAGCTGGCCATACAGGTATCCTACAGCATCAAGAATGAGACCACCTACAACAGGGAGGTGCCACCACTAGTGAAGTATGCCAAGGCGCACGAGGACTGGGAGTGCCTGCTGATAACGTATGATGAGGAGAGCGCAGAAGATGGAATACCCGTGGTGCCAGTATGGAAGTGGCTGATGGGGATCTGGAATGTGTGAGACTCTTGATTCTATTTTTATATGGGGGAATATGTGTGGATTTATTGAAATAAAAATCAGCCAATAAGCTGAATATGTGCTCATTGGCTGATGTGAATCGTACTCCGACTAGACGTCTAATTTTTTAGGCATCCAATAGGAACAACCAACACTCCATCTTCTGGACGTTTGTATGCATAGTCACCGATGCCAGTCAACACCATCAGGAATGAAGGCTTCTTCATTTTTGTAGTGTCAATCTTGTCAGAAAGTGTTTTCAAGCTATTTGCTCCTTCATTGATAAGATTAGCACCACCAATCTTTATCTCAATCAGTCCATAATAGCCATTTCTGAGATGAACAACAGCATCGCACTCCAAATTATTCTTGTCACGATAGTGATAAACCTTTCCATCTATTGACTCTGCATAAACACGCAAATCCCTAATGGCTAGGGTTTCAAATATAAGTCCAAAGGTGTTCATATCATTTATCAAATCCTTAGGCCCAAGGCCTAATGCTGCAGTGGCAATAGATGGGTCAATGAAATAGCGAGTGTCTGAAGTCCTGATGGCCGTTTTGCTTCTAAGATTCGGATTCCAGGCAACAGAGTCTTCAATAACAAAAATTTCTTTCAGGGCCTTAATGTAGTTATACACTGTGTTTTCCGACATTTGATCATCACCGTTATTCTTGATATCAGCTAAAATGGTGCCAGCAGTTGCCTGGCTAGCCTGGTTGCGTGCATATGACCGCATGATACGCTTTGTAAGTTCCTCATCCCTATCAACGTCGTCGACTCTTTTTATGTCGTTACTAACAACGGAATCATAATAGTCAAATGCTTGTGCAAGAGCAGCCTTCACACTTTTCTTTAAGGTTGCCTTAGGCCATCCACCACGGCAAGTTAGATAAGCAAGCCTGTCTAAATCGATATGGCTTTCTCCATCAATAGTTTCAGCATTTTCAAATAGTCCTTCTAAACTAACCATTCCTGTAGAATCCTCTGATTCCCACAGTGTCATCGTGCGAAGCTTGAGGCGGGAGATGCGCCCTGTGCCAGTATGGTGTATTTGTTCTTCTTCAATCAGTTTTCCATTTACGTCTTTTTTCGGTTTCGGCGGCACAGTAGAGCCAGTAAGGATAAATTGTCCGTCTTCTTGTCGTTTATCCACTTCATTTCTCACTGCATCCCAAAACTGAGGTGCAATTTGCCATTCGTCAATTAACCTGGGTGTGTCACCTATAAGAAGCCTAGATATATTCGTCCTTGCAAGAGCTAGGTTCTGACTCAATGTGTCAGGGTCAGCCATAGACAGAATGCTACCAGCCTGTTGCGCAGCCAAAGTTGTCTTACCGCAGTATTTGGGTCCCTCAACAAGAACTGCCCCAGATGCCTCTAACTTATCGGTAAGTATTTGGTCTGCTATTCTTTTTTTATATTCCATAATCAATAGTGATTAATTGTAAGAACTAATTTGGAGTACAAAGATACACATAAATATAATTCTTTAGCAAATTATATTAAAGAAAATGTGGTAGTTGGCTGAGTTTTGATGTGGCAGTTGGCTGAGTTTTGATGTGGCAGTTGGCAAATGTGAGTTGTTCGTTCCACCATATGTCTTCTGTTCTGTGTTTATTCTATCATACACAATGTGCAGTAAAAGTTATTGTTCATGGTCTGGAATGTGTGAGACTCTTGATTCTATTCTTATATGGGAGAATATGTGTGGATTTTTTGAAATAAAAATCAGCCAATGAGCTGAATATGTGCTCATTGGCTGATGTGAATCGTACTCCGACTGGGATTCTTTCAAATTTCATTCTATTTCACTAAAATTACGCTTATTTATTAATAATCAGTATGTTATGAACATATCAATACGAAGCGTAAATTGTTAAAAAAGTAATAAAATGAGCGAAAAGTTCCAGTAAAGTTCCAGTAAATATATTTATCTTTGTAGCCCAATAGTTCAAAAAGAACTCTACTAATCATATATATTTAGTTTGCAAATATCGTCATAATACTTGATTGTTGCAAGAGATTAATAAATTTTTATTAAACATTTCCTTATGACTGCTGGCACACATACCACCTTTGCAATAATAGCGAACAACAAACCTAATCGTTTTGGCAAATATACGCTTTTTATACGTATCACAAAAAATAAAAAGAAAAGCTATGTAAAATCTTCAGTAGAAGTGTCTGACCTGAAACACTTTAATAAACGCCCAAGGAATGACAACTGGATACGGCAAAGTGATCCAGAGTCAGCCATAAAAAACGAGACATTGGCAAAAGAATTGGCAGGTGTAAAGAAAATTCATTCTGACATGGCATATAACAAAGAATACTTAACCGCCAGCGAAATTAAAAGAGGAGTTGAGGATCAAACCAACCCCGATAAATCATTTTTTGAGTTTACAAAGGGATTTACTGAAAACCTGCGTAATGGAGGTCAATACAATTACTACAAGATTTTTTTGTCTCTTCAAAACAGACTTGAAGATTTCATGAAGAAGCAAAAAATGAATGACATTGAATTTGAAGATTTGACTCCAAAATTTATTGATGATTTCTACTCTTATTTAAAAGGAGCATCGAATAAGTTAGTTAAAGATAAAAAAAGAAAATTACATGACAACACAATAATGAATCATATGAAAAGGCTTCGTACACTGACTTACAAAGCCATAAATCTTGGTTATTTAGATTCTTCGAAGGACCCATTTAGAAATTTCAAATTTTCTTGGAAAGAGACTACCAAAGAAAAACTTGAATTTGAGGAAATCGTAAAAATAATTCAGTTACACTTGGAGCCTGGGACTGTTGTATGGCATGTACGCAATTGTTTCTTGTTTAGCCTTTTTTATGCAGGAATTAGAATTGGAGACTTGCTTCAATTAAGATGGCGTAATATTGTAGGTGATCGTCTTATATATGTTATGAGCAAAAATGGTAAAGTGCAAGATTTACCAATCATAGCTATAACGGCAAAGATATTAGACCTTTACAAAAAGAAGGAATCAAAGATTGACGATTATATTTTTCCTTTTCTTGATAACAGAAGTTCTTATTCTAAAGCTGTTACTCAAAAAGAAAAAGAGACAATGTCGCCAGATATAAAAGAAAAACTATATCAACAGATATCATCTAAAAATGCATTGATAAACAAAGAACTCAAAACAATAGAAAAACTTGCTGAGATAGACAAGCATATATCATTTCACGTGAGTCGTCACTCCTTTGCGAAATTAGGAAGAGATCAAAATACTCCTTCTATGATGATGAAAGAACTTCTTGCTCACTCTAGCCTAAAAACGACAGAAGGTTATATGGGTCAATTTGATACCGTAGCTCAAGATGATGCATTGAGAAACATCTTCAAGCCATTTGATCAAATCTTAGGTGATGAGAATAAGGAAGAGAGAATGGAACGGGAAAAAATAGAAGTCAAGAATTTATTATCAACCATGACCGATGAGCAGAAGGAGTTGTTGCTTTCGTTGCTAAATGAAGGGAAACAAAATTGACTCTTAAAATCCCCCTCAAACCCTTATACATAGACAATAACCGACCCATATGGACTGCTGGCATTATGGCTGGCGGTGGGCGGTAACAATATATAATAACTACATATATTTACCGATGGTACGGAGCCATTTGCGAAGAGCAAGTGTGCTACCGCCATCACACGAGCGCTTGCATTTCATCTTGCATGCTGGCCTAATGTGCTGGCTACTTGATGGAAGAGCTCGGAAGAAGCAGCGGACATTATTGCTGAAGAAGCATGGTGCCCGCTCTTCTTTTTTTCATTTTATTAAACGCTGATGACATGATTAAAACAAGGATCATTTTTTAGGTGGATTTGTTGATGGCTTGATATGCTATTTGCTGTAAATGAGGCAAATAAGATTTTCGCACCTTCGGAAAATTCAGCCGTTTTCAAAAAAAATCTCGAAAATGGCTGATTTTTGAAAAATAAGAAGTGCTTATATTTTTCTGGGATCAGGGTTAAAATGCCAATTCTAGTAAATCATAAGCATGTTTTTGTCGGTTTTTATTCCACAATTATCTAAATAAATCGTCAAGGCATACCACAGACTGAAAGTCTCCGCTGTACTCATTGTCTTTGATACCATAAGTTGAGACAAGCACGTTATGTATTGAAGCATGTCGAGGCAGCAGTTCGGCCAATTGGTTATTACGTTGGACAATCTTGAAGTGATATTCCTTATTAACTGTAAACGGTGCATTGTAAAACTTCATCTCACACACGCTTGCAACATTATCCTTTCTGTTAATAATGAGGTCTATCTGAGTGCCCTCTTTGTCACCATCACCTTTTATTATTAATGGCGACTGTGTGGATGACACTCCAAGTATACTTAATGCTGCCTTGATTTGATAAACATGATTGAAGCAGACTTCCTCAAAAGCGATACCACGCCAACTATTGATGGCCGGTGCATTCACATTATGCATCCAGAACTCTGGGTCAAGCTCAGTTCTGTTCTCAACAAACCTCAGATAGAAGAGACAGAAGTGGTCGGTCAGCTTGTACATTAAATCGCGTTTTGATTTCCCGAAAGGCACATAAGTCTGAATGAAGTCGCTTGCAATAAGTGCCATAAGCATTTTAGAGAAATATCCGCTATCTTTGAAATGTCCCAAATCAATCAGTTCTTTGCGTGTGAAACCCGAATGTCTTGTGGCAAGCAGTTCTACAATCCGTTTCATTTCTTCGGGATTGGAAAACACCGATGCAAATAAGCGATTGTATTCATCACGCAATCGTGCATCTTCGGCAAAGAACAGTGCGTCAAGATTCTGCGCAAGGCTGAACTCTTTTCTTAAATATCTCATGTAATAAGGAATACCACCAAGAATCATATAGCTCTGCACTATGTCGTAACGGGTCATGTTTAAGTCCTGACTCTTGTAAAACTGCTCACATTCAGAAAGTTTGAATGGATGAAGCTTTATTTCCCAAGTAATGCGTCCATATAGTCCACCATGATTGTTTACTAAGTTGTTGAGCATCCAAGAGTTTGCCGATCCACACACAATAAGCATGAGGTTGTCGCGATGGCATGCCCAAGAGTTCCAGAATCCCTCAAAAGCTGTGATGAATCCCGATTTGGGAGTGTCGAGCCATGGCAGCTCATCAAGAAATACCACTTGCCTCTTACCTGTATCGTGATTCTCGAGAAATTGTGACAACAGAAAGAATGCCTCCATCCATGAGGTAGGACACTTGCTCCTCTTCATGCCATGCTGCTGAAGAGAAATATAGAACTGGCGAAGTTGATATTTCAAACTGTTCTTACTGTTCTCTTTGTCAACAGGAGAGAGACCCGCATGGCGAAAAGTGATTTTTCCTTTCAGACTTTCGTCAACAAGAAAAGTCTTCCCGACACGGCGACGACCATATACTGCCACAAACTCTGATTTGCCGCTATCATATAACTGATATAGTTCTGCTATCTCTTTTTCTCGACCAATTATTCCCATAAAAGTGCTTTATTTTTTTTCTGCAAATATACAAAAAATACCGATTCCAGAAAAATATAAGCATGTTTTTTATAAGATTAGTGCAGAAATGTGGTAAATTTCTTGCTGCTCCCCCCAATACAATTCCATAAAAGTCCAAAAATACAACATGGTGATTTTCAGAAGAATGTAGGATTTTTGAGACGAGATAGTGAGCTATAACTCGATTTTTTTCGGGACTTATAGCACTACATCTACAACTTTTGATGATTAAGAATGCATTGATTTTGATTTTTCTCATTTCGACTTATCCCCTTATAATTGAGAGAATTATAACATATTATTAACTAAACACAATAACAAGAGAGACAAAACATGGAGAAAACTATTAAATCATTAAACATTGTGGCAGCGGCAATGCTCATCATGAATTTAGGTGTTGAGTTATGGGACCGCTTTAGACCACAAAAACAAACAAAAGACGAGAAAGAGACTGTCGATGATGAAGATGGCCCCGAAGAAGAGTGCGACGAAGAAGAAATCGACAAATGACAAGGGCAACATCATCGACATTATTGTAATCGGGCTTGAGACTATAGCAACGATTATCAAACAAAGCAAAAAATTATGGCAGGCGTATCAGAAATTGAGACCGCCGCCGAAGTAATTAACAAACCATTTTAAAGAGAAAGGAAAAAATGGAAGAACAAACAACTACAATGGTTCACCCGAGCTACCTTCCTATAGTAGCTGCAGAAGTGGTGGACAATCAAACCATTGGGGATGATTCCACAACACCATCCCCATTCATCGAGGCTAACTCTATACCTATAACCTTAGAGAGCCTTCAGAACGTCTGTGTGATACCAAATTTCGCAAAAGATAATGAGGCGGTTCTATCACACTCACAATTTATCGGGGCAACATATCAAGCTATACGTGACTATTATCGGTCAGAGCAAATTGAGGAGCCCCAGGTAAGAGTAAGTCATATTATTCGAGGCAGAATTCCAGAAGCGATTAACAAGAAAAGCTCTGAACTGCTTCCACATGAAATGACGCAATATTACGAGAGAATGGCCTTTTGCATAAACGTGCCTAGTATTCATAAGGACGTGAATGGTAACAGGCTGAACTTGTCGGTCGTGGGAGTTAAGTCCTATGGCCGAGACAATCTAAACGGGAGACTGACAGCACAGAAATTTTCACTCGCTGTCGGCTTCCAGAATACCGTCTGCTGTAACCAATGCATTTGGACAGACGGCTATCGAGACGAGATTAGAGCAATATCACCAAGCGAGATCTACCAACACTCGCTTCATTTGCTCGACACTTACGACATGGCAAAGCACATCTACCTGCTGAAATCGCTTGAAGACCTTTACCTGTCTGAGACTCAATTCGCATTAATTCTTGGGAAAATGCGCCTGTACAATTATCTCCCAGCTAAGATACAGAGGGAGATACCGCAGATGCTTATCACCGATTCAATGGTGAACAATGTAGCAAGGCAATACTACAGAGACCCAAATTTCAGCGTCGACGATAACGGAGAGCTGAGCATGTGGGATTTCTACAACCTATTGACTGGTGCATGTAAGGGAAGCTATATAGACACTTTCCTGGCAAGAGAGGCGAATGCACTTACAACGAGTCTTGGCATAGCACAGGGACTAAGAAACGAAGACAGTGGGTATAGCTGGTTTATTAGTTAAGCCGGCCGTATGTAGCCATGAACCGAAGAGGATTCACAACAAAATGTGGGTCCTCTTTTTTCATTTAAAACAAACTAATTATCAACATTTTAAAGACAAGAAAAATGAACAAAATCAGAAGTTTTAACAATGCTACTGAGTTCCAAGGTTTATTTGGAATCTCTAACGGCACAAGAAGGAACAAAATCTTACTGGCGCTACTTAAGTCGAAAGAGGTATGGCGCTGGTGTCGAGAACATGGTGACTACGATTTGCTCGGAATATCAAGTATGGCCGAGCTTAAGCAAGTGGTTACAAATAAAATCATTGAGGCAGGCAGGAATGAGAATCTTGCCTATGATGTGGTTTTAGGTAAGTACGTCTATTACTCGGGCATATGTGAGACTGATGAATACAGAGGTGTGCCAGAGGACGGGACTATCGGCTTCGTTCGTTACTACAATCACGAGCGGTAAGACATTTTCAAAAAGAAGGCGGGTCGATTCTATACCCAGCTTATCGAGGAAACATCAATTGGTAAAGCACTTCCACAACAGGTAAAAGTGTTCCTGGCTGAGGAGTTCTGCATGGACTGGCAGGTTTATGTACAGGGGTCGCTTCCCAAATACACCCTTCACGTTGACGATAATTTCGAGAAGATTTATAGCAGAGAGGCATGTGAAGGTGATTTTCATTCATGCATGACCGGCCGTGGACTTTCATCTTTCTATAGTGATGCAGTCAAGGCAAAAGCAGCATATCTCACCAATAAGAACGATAAAGTGATTGCGAGAGCTGTGATTTATACTGCCGCAAAAGACGAGGACGGGAAAGTTTGGAGGCTGTGTGAAAGGCAGTACTCATCAGATTCCAACGAGATTCTTAAGAGAGCACTTGTTGATTCTTTAATTCAAGACAACCAGATTGACGGATATAAGTTCGTCGGGGCAGACTGTGGAAATTCAAGAGGTTTCGTCGATAATGAAGGAAACTCACTTAACTGCAAGAGATTCACTATTTCATGTGACTTGGACTGGGGTGATTATCTCAGTTACCAGGACTCGTTCAAGTGGTATAACATGGATGATAATGTAGCCTACAATTATTCTGATTGCGACTATCAATATCGCTTGGACACTACGAACGGCGAGATTGAGGATGAAGAGAGCGCTTACGATGAATATCATGATCGTGATGTGGCCGATACTGTTACTGTCTATTATCATGGATCTGAAATGAGTTGCGACAGTGAGGACTTAGACGATTTTGAAGAGATTTTGAAGACTATGATGGCGATTGGATTCACTATGAGGATATCTTGGATTGTCCTTATTGCTCTGGACGTTTTCTTGATCCTGAGTATTACCCACGAGACGAGCACTCTCACAGTGATTTGTTGAATCAGGACTTCTGCTGTGACGATTGCAAGAATCAGGCAGAGCTTGAATTTAAGAAAAAGAACTGGTTCTACTGTGATTTCGATAAAGAGTATTTCGAGAATGCAGATGAACTTACCACCTACCATGCTTGGAATAAGGAAGAAGGTATCTATGAGGAGAAAACCATTAGAAAGAAAGTGGTTGACCTCTATGTAGACTGTGAGATTCTTCACAAGCATGGAAACGAGATTTACGACCAGATTAACGAACTAACCAAGCTTCCTTTTGGCTTTGAGGCAGAGCAAGAGCAAGAAGTCGAGGAGGAAACTTTAATAGCTGTGTAAACATGAAACTACTAAAGAAAATCTACTCGATACATACAAAGTCGGGTAAAGAACAGAAGATGATCCAGTTCCTATTGTGGTACATAAAACATCACATGAAGGACTGCAAGATTGAACTGGATAAAAAGGTGGGCAATATCTATGTAACGAAAGATTGTGCTGAAACCTATCCCTGCATTGTGGCTCACATTGACCAAGTACAGACTCAACATTCTAAAGATTTTCAAGCTATAGAAACTAACGACATAATCTTTGGTTGGAGCGCTAAGAACAAGCGATTTGAAGGACTTGGGGCAGACGATAAAAATGGAATTTTTATTGCCTTAAAATGCCTAGAGAAATTTAACGTGCTTAAAGTTGCATTCTTCGTTGGCGAGGAGACCGGCTGTGTTGGCAGTGGCAAAGCAAAAATGGATTTCTTCGATGACTGTAGGTTCGTGATAGAATGCGATAGACGTGGGAACAGCGATATAATAACAAATATTTGCTGTACCGAGTTATGTACCACCCAATTTCTCGAGGCAACCGGATACAAGGACTTCGGTTATCAAGAGGAAAGCGGAATGATGACCGATGTTTTGACCTTGAAAGAGAAAGGACTGAACGTAAGCTGCTGTAATATGTCATGTGGTTATTATCAACCTCACACTGACCAGGAATATACAGTAAAGGCCGATTTGCTCAATTGCTTGGCATTAGTTGAGCATATAATTGAGAACTGCACTGACGTATATCCACACGAGTACGAGTATAAGGGTGGCTATAGCGCCTTTTATGATAATGGCTTCTACGACTACTACTATGATGAAATCTATGAAGTAGTTACCAGTCATCCCGAGCTAAGTTTCAATGATATCTGGGCCGTGTTCAAAGACTACTATCCATCTATCAATAAGCTGGAGTTGGAGCAAACCTATGACATGGTGAAGGATGATATCGAATATTGGAAAACGCGAGACTATCTATAGAAGTTTATTAACCAGCAACAAGGGCTCTCATCATCACATGGGGGCTCTTGCTGCATAAAACGTAATCAACATGACAAGATTTTATTTCAGAATCTACCAAGCAGGTGATCCAGATGGTTCAAATATCTGGGTCGACGCTAGAACAGAGAGTGAAGCAAGACAAGAAGTTGAACATGAGTACTGGGGGATCGATAGGCTGGAGCTCATCAGGACTCAAAAACTTTAACGACTATGGCACGAACAAAAACTAAAGCAAAGACGAAAGCCATGACTATCAAGTACTGGCTACAACTCAGTGATGGAAGTCGACGTAGAGCTTTGACCTATGTCTTCCCAATTCACAAATCAATCGTTGAAATGCTAATGGACCAGACTCCTTTGAGAAAAGACCATTGGTGGCAGTATGTATTCAAGAAGGTGCGAATCCCTGAGGACGGCTGCACTTACAAGACGGTAATTAACAACACAATCTATTTAATGTAACAACTATGGAGACAATCACTATAAAGCAGCTCCTTAAAGCATGTAAGGAGGAGATAGCGAAAGGCAATGGAGACAAGTATATCTTAATCTCCGGCGACGACGAGGGCAATTCGTTTCATGAGCTATTTTACCTTTTCTCTCACTTGAAAGGCGAAGAAATTAGCTACGGCCTTCCTTTTGGTGTGAGCGAAGAAGATGTTAACACTAAATACATTGTGCTAGGATGAGACTGAGTGAACAAGAATTGCGTTGGGCACAGAAAGATGTGTTTAACGCTGGAAATGATTTGGTAAGTGCAGGGCTGAGACTCCAGGGAACCGAATACGAGAAGGCATACCAGCGAGTTTATAAAGCCTTAAACGCACTTAATCGAAAGTTAATCAAGGACATTAACAAGAAATGACTATGGATGACATCACCAATCAACTTATCATCATTAAACCTGATGATTTAGAAGAGGTTAAGAGTGAACTACGTGAGATAAAAACTTATTTGCAAGATCTATTTTCCACAAACCCGATTTTGTGTAAGGATGAGTATATTGACCATCATGAAGCGTCAAAAATGTTCCAGATAACCACCCGTACACTTTATCAATGGAGAAAGGCAGGAATAATTAAATGCTATAAAATTGGCAGAAAAGTAAAATTCAAACGTAGTGAGATTATTGAATTAATTGAACGTAACAAAATTGGCAATTAACTATTATGGACAGAGATTTCGACTATAACTTGAAAATAGCTGAGTATATCTTTGAGATTTTCAAGAGCAATTTACCTGTTGTTTGGAGCTGGGGAATAGACCCGGCTTCAATACATGTGATAAATCTGGGTGTTAAGTTTCATGTGCAAGGGTTTAAGCACAAGGGAAATGCCCAGGTGGCATATAACGAAGGAGAAGATTTATTCGAGGTTTCACTTATCGACGAAAATGAGAGAATTGTGAAAACTACAGAACACATCTTCCTTGGAGACTTGATTTCTGTGATAGATGATGCTGTGGAGAAAACTGACAATTACAGCGAAAGGATTTGTCAGGAATACGGTATTGTCACAGGATAGTAACACTAGTGCTGCCGATGAGCCATTAGTGTGTTCATTTCATGGGTGTATTCAAAAAAGTCTGTAACGGCTAATGGATACACCCTTTCAATATATTCTTTTAATTCAAAGATTATTATGAACGCAAAAAACAAGAGGGCCGTGATTTATGCCAGGGTGAGTTCTGAAAATGACAGGCAGGACACATCACGACAAATCACAGACCTTCAAAAATTCAGCGAAGCCCAGGATATGGAAATTGTCAAAATCTATGAAGAGCATATTTCAGGGGCGAAGAAAAATGAGGAGCGACAAGTTCTGACCGAGTGCCTTGACTACTGCACCAAGAACCATGTCGATTACCTCCTACTATCTGAACTGAGCCGCTTAGGGAGATCGACGCTGCAAGTACTGAAATCCCTTGAGCAGCTACATGAGGCTAAGGTTTCAGTCTACATTCAGAACCTTGGCTTATACTCGCTGCAACCTAATGGAGAAGTCAACCCAATTGCATCCATCCTTATTACCGTTTTGGCTGAGATGGGAAATATAGAGAGGTATAATCCGCAAAACGAAATGTTCCTGAAAAATTAAACGACGCGTTCCGCTTCGCAAAACGAAATGTTACTTTTTCGGGTTCCTTCCCCACAACGAAAAAACGCCTCAGATTTCTCTGGGGCGTTTTCTTTTTCTCCATGTTGTTTCAAACGTTCAAATCAAACTTCACATTCTCGTCGCCATCAAGCAGCTGGCGTGTGCGTTCCTGGTTGTTCTCGTATATGTGTACGTTGCCAAGGTTCAGCGTTATGCTTTTCAGAGGCAAATCTATCTGCCGAGCCATGAGGTAGAGATGGTAAATATCAGCCGGCAAGCCAAGGTTCGCGTCGCTGCTTCGCTGGTATGCTGACAGTACCAGTTCCCCGTCGTCTATCTGGAACTGCACGAGGCTCAGGCATGGGGCTTGGTTGCTCTCTGCACCAGTCTCACCGAGGAACAGCACATAGTTCTTGCTGTTGCGCTTCTCGCGGTTTATCTTCGCAATGAGTGGAGGCAGTTTCTCAAAGTAGGTCGGGTAACTGTTCACCAGGACAGAACCGCAATAGTCCCACCAGTTGATGCCCACGTCGCGGTATCGTTCCACGTTCCGCTCACCCTGCATAAAAAGTTGCAACTCATTCTTCAGTTTCTTCCTGGCTATGCCGTGGCTCTCGAATATATCGAGCAGGTCGGCAGGGGTCAATGACAACTGCTCATTGAGCAGGTAGCGGATATTTCCTTTCTTGTTCGTCTGGGTCTTTCCTTTCTCCAGAACCTTGCCCAGTATCTGGTAGTATTTGTTCATCGTTCAAACGGTATTAGAATGTTGTTTAAGCGGCTTTCGTATATAGCATGATGTCCGTGTAGGACGCGCTGTAATTCATGTGGGCATTGAACTCACGACGCTGGCAGTTCTCAAACGGGTTGCCCAGTTCCGGATGCTTACCCATCCAGTCGCACAGTTCAACGATAGAAGACTTGTTAGAGGTGAAATAGATAAAGCGATGTCCGGCAAGCACCGTCAGCACATCGAGGTAGTCTGACAATTTCCAGTACATCTTGTATGTCTTGCTGTCCGTGCTCAAATACGGAGGGTCAACCAGGAACACCACACCTGGCACGTCCTTGTACTGCTCAAACACCTCCCTGTAGTCACAGGAGGTAATGGTCAGCCCGTCGAGGTAGTCCAAGCACGGTTCATAGTCGGTCGTCCTTATATTATTATATAGTGTTTCCTTCTCCAGATCCGAAAACTCGGTGGCGTACTTCATAGAGAACATAATCGACGAGGACAGCGTGATATAGTCGATATAGCCGTAGTCGTGTAGGTATTTGCGGACGCAGGACAGCACACGTTCCTTTGTCTCCCCCAATATGGGCTTGTGGCGTGGCACATCCACAATCTCCCTCAGTTCTGCCAGCAGCGCATTGGTGACAGGCAGGGCTTCAAGCCGCTGGCGATAGCCGTCAAAGTCGTTATATACTACCTTGGAATGCGGCTTCTGGCACTTGGCTATGTGTGATAATAAGCCAGAGCCGCCGAACAGGTCCACGAATGTCGTACCGTCAGGGAACTGCTGGAGCACATTAATGTACTCTTTGGCAAACATACGCTTCTGTCCCTGGAAAGGAAGCGGTGCCGATAGATATTGCTTTCTCATTGTCTCGCTAATTTTATCACCGCAAAGGTACGGTCATTCAGCGAGACAAGGGAAAGTTCAAGCCAAATCACACTGCACCAGCCGTGCAGTTAGTCTCAAACTTCTTGATGATGTTGTACACCTTGCGCTCGCTCACCTTGTACTTGTCAGAGAGCAGAGTCACGATATACGTCACTTTCTCGCCACGTCCGTGCATCTTCATATAATCTGCGTAAAGTGCCACGTAACGGCAGTCGTCGGGCTTAAAACCGACCGAAATAAGCCTGTCAATAAGCTCTTTATTGAAATTTAATATCTCAAACAGCGTCATTTCATTATTTTTTTATACCTTTGTACCGCCAATCATTTATTTCGCATATAAAAACCCATACAGGGGAGTGAAGGGCATAGGCCCCCAGCTGTCTCCTGTATGGGTGCGTTGTTAATAAATGATTGGCGTCTATATTAACAGGCTGGGGGCTTTTTTATGCCCACCCCCAAGGGCTTCCTTCAGAGTTTATTCATCCCGATAGTCTTCCGGGTTGAACGCATCTTTCTTCTGCCATCCAGCATCCAGCGTGTCCTGGATAAAACGCATGGCCTTCGTGTAGAAGTCAGCCAGTTCCTCCAGTCTTTCAAACACCCGATACTTCGGCTGCTCGTCTGTACCGAACTTGAACTTCACAGGTAGCGTCGTACCATTCGACTGTACGGCGAGGTCGTAGGCTGCCTTGTAGTTGAACTGGTTCTCAGAGGACAGCCACACAGGGTCGCCCTCATACTCGAAGCCGGACAGGATGGTCTGGTCGGTCTGCTGATTGTACCAGCCAATGACAGCGGCCTTGATTTCCTCGTCAGTCGGCTTGTGGGCGAACTCCGCCTCCATGTAGTCGGCAGATCCGTCCTCATGTTCCTGCACGTCCCAGCGGACGCGCCACTTGTTTCTTGCCGGGCTGACGCATTCAATCAGTTTTACACCGGCGGTTCCTTCTGTCCTTTGCATTGTCTCTAAGTGAAAACGTACTTGGTTCTACCTTTGCCGAAGGTCTCCGTCTTGATGGTGGTCTCGAAGGGGAACCCGTCGGGCATTTCTCTAATCTGGGCGAGGATATTCTTCATCTCCTCGCTGTTGGTGAAAAACTTCTTGGGCTCGCCGTTCTGCTCGATGGCCACGATGCAGCGGTCCTCGCCCTGCTCTGTCTTGATGCCTGTCTCGAAGTCCTTGACTACGATGGGCAGGTTCACCAATTCCCTGATGCTTACCACCGCACCAGAGAAGCGCTTCTTGCCGTCCTCCGGTTTGTAAGCGACTTTCAAATCCTTGAATGATTTCATCTGTTTGCCTGTTAATTTATTAAACAACATGTTACAATTGGCGTGCTTTGCCATGCCATAGAAGCTCGCTATCAATTCACGCCTTCTTTTCCTACTCCTGACCTCGTGCATCTTGCGGGCCATCTTCTGCTTGATGCGCTTGCGCAGTTCCACATGCTTGGAACTGTAAATCACATAGCCCAGGAAGTCGATGCCCTCACTTACCGGGAACACGCGCTCGTTGGCTTTCACCTCCAAGTCTATATGCTCCACCAGTTCGTGTACCACGTCACGCACGAGCCACAATTCCGCTTTCGATTTTCCGAGTACCACGCCGTCATCACAATAGCGGTAGAAATGACGCACGCCGTACCTGTCCTTCAAATAGTGGTCTAAAAATACAGACAATAAGAGATTGCCCAGCCCCTGCGAACTACGCAGCCCGATGCTGATGCCCGACGGCATCATGCGGACAAAGCCGTCCAGCAGGGCAATGAGCCTTTTGTCCTTGAAAATCCGCTTCACGCAGTACATCACAAAGTCCGGCTGCACGTTGTCGTAGAACTTCGAGATGTCGAACTTGTAGCAGTACCGCGTTCCGTCAGGATCTTCCTCCAGGTCGCGCCGGATATACGCCAGCAGGTCGTGCATCCCGCGTTCCTTGATACTGGCCGAGGTGGTGCGGATAAAGCGCTTGCGCATGTGCCTGTCCACGACATTCATCACGGCATGTACGCCGATGCGGTCATACATGGAGAGCACCTGTATCTTGCGCAGCTTGCCGCCTTCCACGATCTCGCGCTCCCTGTAGTCCTTCACGGTGAACGTGCCGGACGCTATACGCTCCGTCAGGTCCCGTATCACCTCGTCCCTATGCGCAAGGAGCCAGCGCCCCTGGCGTGAGCGTTTCCGCTTCGTGCCTCGGAGCACCGTATCGAAGGAGTCCGACATATTGCCGTACTCAACGATTTCCTCAATGATGTAACCTTCTCTGCGCATAGTTCAAAAATTGTTGTTTGCGAAGGCCGAAGCCTTCCTTCCGTGGGTCCAAGTTCTTCGAGCCGTTACCGACCTACCAAACTCTACCCGTCACTCCGTTTTTCACCTTTCCGGCACATGAGCGGTGTCATGTCCTCTTTATAGAGGTTAAGCCGCTGTTGGTGGGGCTCGGCTCCCTCGG
Organism: uncultured Prevotellaceae bacterium; assembly: GCA_900318065.1. Taxonomy (GTDB): domain Bacteria; phylum Bacteroidota; class Bacteroidia; order Bacteroidales; family Muribaculaceae; genus Sodaliphilus. The sequence continues at coordinate 51,844 of ONIY01000006.1, read as the reverse complement.
CACCGCACTGGGGACACGTCCCCGTCGCTGTACGCCGATTTCAGTTTCTTTGGTTGTTGTCCAGACGCGACCCGACATTCGCATTCGAGTTCGACGCATCGTTATTCGCATTCGCGTACGACACACCGCCATTCGCATTCGCGTTGTTGTTGCCGCGATAGACCACACGGCCTATGGGAGCTTCCACCCTGAAAAGTGCATATTGTCAGCTTTCCGACTGCAAAGGTACTCATTTTCAGCGAGGCTACCGAAAATTCCACCAACTTCGACGGGCTTACGCCCGTATTTCTTGATGTCTTCGTACCTCAGACATCACGCTTTACGCTTTGTCGCTTCGCTCCCGTTTTCGCTTTTCCGCTTACGCTACCTCGACTGCCGCCTTGTACGCGGCCACGCTCTCCGCCACCACGATTTTGCCGCGGAAGGCCAGACGCGACCCGACATACGCATGCGAGCTCGACGCATCGCTAAACGCATACGCGCACGACACACCGCCATTCGCATACGCGTGGTTGTTGCCGCGATAGACCACACGGCCTGTGGAACCACTGTAGTAATAGTAGTCACAATAGTATGTCGTGCTGCTGCCCGAAGCGGCTGCTGGCACCACGTCCATATATTTTCCGTGTGTCACGCCGTTGATCCAGCCGGTGGCCTCCACGCCCTTTACCCGTCGGTATGTTCCGTCAGGCATCAGGTATCGCCACTTGCCGCCGTTACCGCTGTCGTTCGGAACGTCCACGCAGTCCATCATATCATATTTATGGCCGTAGATGTCCTCGTAGCCGAGGCAGTTCGTGTTGTTCAACTGGTAGAACACCGTCTCGCCGTCCGTGTTCGTCTCCTTGTAGAAGGCCTTACCGTTGCCTTCCACGCCGCCCACGGTCGTGCCGTTCGTGTTCACCGTGTCCTGCATGCCTATCTTCGCAGTGCCGCCGGTGGTTCTGGTGTTTGAGTTTTGTCCCGCGCCGCACTGCATCTGGCTGTCTCGCCGCCCGTACTTGGCAAAGAACAGGTTGGCGATGTCGTTGTGCATCAGGCCGTCTATCTGCTGCATACCTCTTTGGGCAGAGTAGAAGTGGAAGTCAGTCCACGTCATGCTCGCTGCTGTCGAGCCGCCGGTGATACAGGCTCTCAGTTTGTCCCCGACCACGCTGCTGCCCACTACGGCGCACAGGTAGGGCTCCACCTCCACCCAGTCGGGTTCCATGTCCTCTATCTTCGTGCTGTTGCTCAGCACCACCATGTCAAACTCCGCAGTCTTCAGAATCGAGAAGTTCAGGGCAACGGCATTTGCCGGAACGTCGGCTATCAGGTACATGCCGGCAACGAACTTCGAGCCGAGCGTGCTCACCACTACCGTGCCCACTACGAGACCAGCTGAGTCCGTGAACACGGCACACACAAGGTTCGTGCCTGGCACACTTGGGAAGCGCACTTTCTTGTAGCCGCTCACGCCCACCCTGCAGACGGCGTAGCTGTTGTCTGCCGTGTAGCTCTGCGCCAGCGTCTCCTTGCCGCTCATGATCTTGTAGTTATTCCGGTAGTCACCGGCATCCTTGATCTCGTCCAGGGTCACAATGTCGCAGTCCGGCTTCTTCGGCATACGCTCGTTGCTGCTCCAGCAAGCATAGTGCTTGCCGTTCAGGTAGTCGTTCACACCCTTGAACCAGCGGTGGGGCTCATACATCATCCAGTCGCCCTCCGTGCTGTCCAGCTTAGCCGCCGAGCAGTTCTTCAGTTCCTGGGCATCGGCGTAGTAGTTCGAGTTCTCTGCATGGAGCGGATAGATGGTCGCCTCGCCATCCCCATTGTTCTGCGTCGTCGCCACGCCTGCATGGGTGATGTTCCGCGAGGTCGGCTTCTTCGTCACCTTCGCCAGGCAGCGGTAGCGCCTCTTCAGCAGTGCCAGCACATGGCCGCTCGCCACATAGTCCGTGCCGAACTTGTAGCCCGTCCCGTTGTCCAGGTTGCTCACGTTGGCGTCGTCGCTCACCGTGTCGTCAAACTCCAGCATCGAGTAGTCGGGCTGCAGGATCGTCAGCTCCGGGTATCTCGCTTGCATGGCGGCATAGTCCTCGTCGTCCATGTAGCTCGTCAGCTGCACCGTGCCCACAAGGGCGCAGTAGTCCACGGCGTTGCCGCTCGCGTCCACGCCCTTCAGGTTCTTGTAGCGGTTCAGCAGGGTTCCGTCGTCTTCCACGCTGATGCCCTCGATGCGCACACGTTCCACGTTCACGCACTTGCTGATCATCGACTGCCAGCTGATGTTCGGGCAACCGGCATAGCGCAGCGTCTTCACCGTCCGCCAGTTCTGCAGCGTCAGTCCGCTCTCCTTCAGGTCGGGCAGATACTCCAGTCTCAGCGTCTGGATGTTGCTGCCCAGTTTGGCGGTCGTCAGAGGACAGCCCTGAGCAAACAGCACCGCTTGGACGTTCACGCCGCGAGCGTCCAGCGTCTTCAGTCGCGTCTGGTTCCTGAAGTCCAGTTCCGTGCTGCTCAGCGTGCCGGTCTTCGCACTCGCCTGACCGTACAGGTTCACGTCGGTCAACTGGCGGCACTGGTCCAGTACCAGACACCAGCCGGTGCTGCCGCTCCCGTTCGTCTGCAGGTCAAGCACACGCAGCACCTTGCACTTGTTCAGGTTCAGGTCACCCGTCAGGTTGTTCGCCGCTCCCTCCATGTTCAGTTCGGCAATGCGGCTCGCGCCGTAGATTCTTATCGGGTCGTTCACCGTGAAGGCGTTGCTGAACACCAGCGTCACCGTGCCGCCTTTCTTGGCCTCCTCGCTCGGCTGCAGGTGGGGGGCGTTGTTCGTGCCGTAGCCGAAGTAGTAGAGTTCGCTCGCCTTCACCACGATGGTGTTGGCCGCCTCCGTCGCCTGGCGGCTCATATACATGTCTATGTTGTCAGAGAGATAGTTGCCCGTCTCATACTTCGCGTCGAGCAGGGCGAAGCGGTTCTGGATGAACCAGTGCCTGAATGCCTGCTTGTCACCCTTCAGGGCGTAGATATACGGGTACTTCACGATGCCGGTCTTCGTCTGCACACCCTCGGTCTGGGGCTTGATGTACTTGATTTCGCCGCTCTTGTTGTAGGCTCTGCCGCACCAGTTCCCCTGCTGCTCCTCGTCGAACATCTGGTTCACCAGTTCCTCGGTCAGTTTCTCTCTCATCGTCGTGGCCATCGCCTTGATCTCATCCTTGAAGTTGGCGAGAACCAGGCACCACAGCCACGAGTCGTGGCCCTCAAAGGCGTATTTGTTCTTGTCGCTGTCCCACGTCTCTCGCGTCACGTTGTACAGGTATGCCAGCATCGAGTCGTTGCGGTCGCCAATCTGGGTGTCGCCGTCGTAATACAGCAGATACCACACCAGCGCATCCCACGTCGCGGCTATCATGTTCTTCGCCCGCTGGTCCACGTTGGCGAAGTAATCCGTGAACAGCCACCAGCACAGCAGGAAGTTCAGGTTCAGGTACTGGCTCACCTCCGTTTTGAACTCGCTCGAGACAAACGTGCTCACGTCGCTCGGTGTCGCGCCTGCCGGCACACAGTCCCTAATCCAGCCCCACAGACGCTTGAAGGCGTTTTTCTTCGCCGTCGGCGCATTGGCCCACTTCGTATCCTCGCCACCCGTCTTCGCCGGGTAGTTGAACTCCAGGGCGTTGTCAAACTCCGCTGCCGCCTGCGCGTCCAGGTCGCTCTGTCCCTGGAACAGGCACAGCGGCTGCGTGTTGTTCAGGAACTCGAAGGCGATGGGTTCTGTCGGCGTGAAACCATCCACGCCTTCCATGCCGATGATAGCCTGCCAGTCGCTCTTGTCGTGGTTCAGGTTGTACTGGCCGTAGTAGGTCGGCGTGTCCTCCAGGCTCTCTGCCGAGAACACGTCGATAGGAAAACCGTCCACGGCTGTCCTCACGTTGCTGTCCACCTGCTGAGGCGGGGTCAGGAACCCCAGCGACTTCATCAGGTTGTTCCACAGCTTCGCGCCGCCGGTGTTCTGAGCCATTGACGAGTCTGAGTAGTCAGCCTTGGCACAAAGGATCTTCACTTTCTTCTGTCCCACGCGCAGGGCGATCTTCAGTTCCGTCTGCTTCACGCCGTTGATATACATCTCCGGATTCTCTCCCTTCGCGCAGTAGATGCGGTAGTTCTTCGTCGGGTATTTCGTCGAGCTCGTGCCCTGGATTCTGATATATACGTTGTGCAGGTAGATGTACCGTCCGTCCGGAAGCCACAGGTGCACGTCGGCAAGGAAGTCGGTCTTCTTGTTGTTCTCGGCGTTCACAGGGTCCAGTCCGCCCTGGCGCACCACGAGCATGATGCCCTTGCCCTTGTTACGCAGTTTCTGGAAGTCGATGCTCCGTCCGTCCTCGCCCAGCACGTCGTTCTCTTCAAACAGGGCGGCCATCTCGTCCAGCGTCTGGCGGTTCACGATGTGGTTGTCCATTTCCTCGTCGTCGCTCAGCGCACGGTCATACACATGCACCGTCCGCACCTCCACGTCTGCACCCGTGCTGTCCAGCGTGATTCCCTTCGGCGTGTCCTGCATGAAGTTGTCGCTGTCACCGTAGATGTCGGCAGCGCAGCGCGTACCGTTCACGTAGAGTTCCATCAGGCGCCCTTCTGAGCGCTTGCCAATCACGAAAGCAATCTTCACCCACATATCCTGACCGTACTGGCGGCCAACGCCCACGGGCTGGGTGGTCTTGTTGCCGTCCTCGTCCTCCACCTCCTTCGTCGAGCCGGTGTACATCATGGCCTTGTCTGCCGTGATCTGGAAGCCCTTCACTCCGTCCAGGCAACTCACCACGTCGCTCTCCTTGTCCGTGATGTTGCTCACCTTCAGTTCCACCTCAAACGTGCGGCCCGTCGTGGCGGCATCCTGCGTGAAGGGCTTGAAGTCGATGTAGGCTTTCGCGCCGTTCATCAGCTTCAGCGACTCGCCGGTCCACCCGCTCGTCTGCCAGTCCACGTTCTCGAAGGTGGTCTTCACCTCGCCGTGCTCCCAGTGCACGGGGTCGCTCTCGCCGTTGCTCCTGCCGGCGGCGCTCAGCTTCAGCCGCAGGTCAAGGGTCGCTTCCTCCACGTCGATGCTGCTCTTGCTCACGTCGATATAGAACGGGTATTCCGTCGCGCCGCTCACCAGTTTCATGGTCTGTGCGCCCTGCTCCGTGAAGCGGTTGGCGTAGGTCTGGGTGCTACGGGGAACCGACACGTCCTGCACCTTCTCCCCGTTCTGCCACACACTCATCGGGGCAGGGGTAACGCCTGCGTCATACACGGCATACTCGAAGGTCAGCTGCTCATACTGTCCGGCTGCCAGACGTGGGGTGCGGTGGTCTGTCGTGAAGATGCGTCCGTCCTGGAACGTGTGCTTCGTGCCGATCAGCGGGGCACTGCTGCCGGCCTTGAAGATGTCCATGTAGATGCTCTCGCTCCTCAGCGTCAGGTCGGCGCTGGCATCCATCTCGGCCACCATCTGCACCGTGTGACGGCCTATGGTCAGTCCGCTCATCGGTATCGTGAAACTGCCGTTAGTCGCGCCGCTCCTGGTCACGGTCGCAGTCTCGTACTGGCTCCCGTCCACATACAGGGTGACGACCTTCGTGCCGGTGCCCTGCACGGTGTAGGGGATGACCGCGCTTTCCGTCGAGCCGTAGCCGCCGGTGCTCAGACCGCTGCTCAGGCTGTAACTGCTCTGCAGGCTCAGGTTCACCACCTTCACGTTCGCATACGCCTGCTTCGTCTGTGTCTTGCCCGTAGTCGGGTCGGTGGTCGTCGCCTTCACGTAGATGTCGGTCGTGCCCACCTGCAGGTATTTGCTCACATCCAGCGTGTAGGTGCCTTTGCTCACGTCTTCCGTCGTGACGCTGTAGGCAAGGATGGAGCCTCGAAGCACCCTTATCTCCACCGTTGCCTTCTGCCCTGTTGTCTGGCCTGCATCATCGCCGCTGGTATATTGATGGTCATAGCTCCACGTCAGCACGCAGTTCCCGCCTTCTTTGATGATGCCCTGGTTCACGCTTGCGCCCAGCACAATCTTCGTCGCCTGGGTGTCGCCGCCGCCACCGCCACCGCCGGCTGCCAGCGTGAACTGGGTAATGGCCGCACCGCTCTTGTTCTTCAGCGTCACCGTCTGGGTGCCGTCGTCGCCTTCCTCCACGTCGCTGTCAAACAGGGTCGCACTCTCTATCTCGTTGAACTTGCCAGCAACGGCGCGGTTCTCCACAGGGTTCGTGCTCTGGGCATCCAGGCTCGCATCCACCGTCAACTCGTCCACCGTCAGGTCTATGTTGCCTTGGGCGTCGGGGGTCTTCTTCTGACCGTTCAGCGTCACGCTCTTCACCGTGCCGCCACCGCCGAAGTCGTCCCAGCTGCTCTCGCTCTCCCAACTGGTCAGGCTGGTACCCACAAACTGCTTCGTCTGCCACTTGCCCTGGCTCACCTCGAAGGTCACACATGCGCCTTTCACGCGCTTCTTCTCCTCCACGGCTCTGATGGCGGTGGCAAGGGTGTAAAAGCCATTGTCCAGCGGATAGGTCTCCGTCACGTTGATGGTATTGCCGCCGCCGGTGCCGCTGGCCTCCACAAGGGCATTATCTTCGTCGCTCCAGGCATAGAGTGTGTCGCCCTGCAGGTAGAGTTTGTCCTTCCTGATGCCTATCGGGTCAGCGGTCAGGTCGTTGTACATTTCACAACCTTTCCAAGACATGCTGTATCTTGTGCCATTCTTGCCGACAAACAGTTTCTTCGCCGTCACATAGTAGATGGCATCCACACTGGTGAAGCTCTGCTCCGCCAGCGTCACGTCATCCAATATGCCGGCAAAACGGGCTGTGGCACCGTTCCGAGCCAACACTGCCACGTCCTCATATTGTTCCACCACGGCTTCGGCTGCTTGTGTGGCTTGCTCCGTCGCTTCTTTCGCATCCGTGGCCGCTTGTGCCGCCGTCTGTGCCGCCTGAGCCTTTGCGTCGGCATTGCCCGCGGCGGTGTTGGCGGTTCCGGCTGCTCCTTCTGCCGCTGCTTTCGCTGCCAGTGCCTGCGCTGCCGCATCGGTAGCCGGCTTGCCCAGCAGACTTACAGGCGCACTCACCAGTTCCGTGCCGCGAAGCGCGGGCAGGGTCTTCACCCCGTCAAGGCTCGACACTTCCTCCAGTTCCGTCACGCCCTGGCTCTCGCTCTTGATGGCGTTCAGCACTTCCTGCTTGATTTCTTGTTTCTCTTGCTCTGTCATAGTTAATCCTCCTTATTGTTCAGGTTCAACTGCTCGTGAAGTCCGTCGATAGCGGGACCCGTGCCAAGACGCTCCACTATTCCACATAGCGTACGGACTTCCTCTTCTGTGTAGTCAATGGCACCTTCGCTCTCATACACTTTATGGGCAAGCGAATGACCACGCATTCCTATGGTATTGCGATATATGAGGTCTGCAATACCTTCACGGGCATCTACAGTCGTTTTTTGTCTGTGGGCGATGCCGTCCCACATCTCAAATTGCTGAAAATTGATTTTTGCCATTGCTGTGTATTTTTAGTTGTTGTTCGTATATCCTGCACACCAGAGTTTGTTCACTCTGTCCCAGACGAGAATCACAAAACATCCAGAATTTACAGTCCAAGACTGTTTCCTGTTTGTTCGCCCGTCATTGATATTATGGCTGGAGTCGCCAACCTGTAGGGTATAACTGCCCGAAGACATCTGCTTGAACATATAAATCTGACCTTCTTTCGGGTTAGCAGGAAGGGTCAGGGTAATATTCTCGCTGCCTACTGTCAGTATCACGCCGTCATAGTCGCTCAGCGTCTGGTTCTTGCTTACTCGACGGGTGCGAAGACGGAAACCGCAAATGTCACCGTCGGCAATATACAGGGCATGATTGCCGGTGAAGGGCATGTCATCCCAACTTTTTGCACCAGTCGCGCTGATATGGATTCCTATATTTGAGTATATTTTGATACCGTCATCACCATCGTCACGCTCCACGCTAACACGCATCGGGCACGACCAAGAGCCGCCGGAAGATGGGGGGACGGTATCGGCTCCTATATAGACACTATTGTTCGTGCCGTTAGTGTCCGTGAAACGCAACAGATCGCTGCTAAGATACATTTCACTGCCATCGTAGTCTTGCGATACCAGAGAATGAGAACTTATGGCGAAACCGCCTATCGTTCCACTGCTGGCATTGATTTCTCCTGTGAACTTACCATTCACAGCCTCGATGCTGCCGTCTTCCTTAATCTTGAAATTCTGGTTTGCTGTCACCAGTCCCTCCAGTTTGATGTTGTCAGCGGTCAGCTTAATCACCGTCCGCGTCTGTTCCTGACCCTCCTCGTCGGTGTAACTTTCCTCCACGCCAACGCCTATCAGTGCCAGTTTCCCGTCGGGACCCTGGGCATAGATGCCGGTGCCCTCGGCTTTCACCATAATGCCGCTCTCAGCAAGCACGTTGCCGTTCTGGTCGAAGTTCTGGGCGGCTATCTTCACCAGCTTCTCACTCTGCTCGAACAGCGTCCGGTACTTATACGTCAGGCTCTCAATCTTGTCTGTGCTCAGTATGAGCATATACAGGTAGATGTCGCCAGTGAAACTCAGTTTGAAGTCGCCTGTGCCGTTCCACAGCCCGTTGCAGGTGTACTGCTTGTAGCCGTCGGTCACTGCCAGTTCTTCCTCCACGTCCATAGAGTTGAAGTTCTCGAAGCCAGCCTTGTCAACACCCTCGAAACGCACCTTCAGCGTGCCAGCCTCCGCGCAGCGGTACAGGAAACTCAGATATACCGGCTTCGCCTCCTTCTGTCCCGTCGTCGGGTTCGTCTCCATCGTCGGCTTGCTGCGCAGGTTCGCGTTCTTCTGGGTGATATACTTGTTCTTGATCCTGACCACCACACGACCGTCGTCTTTCGTCACGCTTGCACCGTCGCCTTTCTTGGTCAGCACGTTCTCGTTGGCCCAGATCCATTTGTTACCAACCAGCCAGAACACTGTCTCGTTCTCCGTCAGCCACTTGCTCAGCCCCTCGTCAAAACTGGGGTTGTTCAGGTAGCCTCTGTCAATGGCAAAGTCCTGGCGCAGCGCACTCACGCTACTTGCTATCTTGCCCTCAGTTATCTCAAACTTTGTCTTGATGTCTTCGCCCGTTACCAACAGGAACGTGCCGCGCAGGTAGGCGTTGTCGCTGTACAGGCCGTTGCCGTGGGGCTGGTTGTCTGCCGGGAACCAGTCATCCTTGATGCCGTCCAGGTTGCCCAGACGCGCACGCAGGCAGTCCGTGAAGTTCTTCGCCTTCACACCGTCCATCACGTCTATGCGAGGCTGGCCGTCCTCGGTGGCTGATATAAGTATCAGGTTCTGGCGCAGCGCGTTCTCGGTGTTGCCCATCAGCACCACCTCGTCGGCTTCAGCCGGAAGACTGGCGTCAAACTCACTCGTTTCTACCAGTACCGAATTGCCGTCAACTGCAGCCACCTCCACCCAGTACGATTTCAGGTTGCCGCCTGTGAAGGTCTGGCTGCGCATCAAATCGTGTGCCTGGAAGGTATTCTCTTGCTCGAAGGTGATCTTGTAGTAGCCGTCCACCTCCTCCACGGTCTTTATTTTTCCATTGGCGGCACTCACCACAATCTGACCGCCAACGCTACGGATTTTCTCTACCAGCAGTTCAAACACGGTCATCACCTGGCGCACCGTCAGTTTGTCGATGGTCAGGTTAGCCAGTTCCTGCTCATCTATCCACAACTGCCATCCCTCACCGCCGAAGCCGTCCACGAACCTCGCGCTGCGCAGCAGTTGGCGCACCACCAGCGTCAGCAGTTCGGCATTGCCCTGGCCGTCGATATGGCCGCCTCGTGAACCGGCTTCAAAGTCGCCAGCCTCGATGCCCTCGTCGAAGATGATCTTTTTCTTGGCCCTGTCTGCAGTGTTCTTGCTCAGGAACTCCTTGTGCGTCCGCCGCGCGCTGTAGATGTTGTTGTCCGTCGGCTTTGTCTCGTCCCAACTCCTGATAAGGTCGGGGACGTTCACCGCACCCAGTATGCTGCCGGCATAACTCTTCGCGTCGCTGATGGCATCGTCTATCTTATCCAGTGTTCCGCTACTCAGTGCGTCGCTAATCTCCAAGTCCATCTGGCTTGGTAGGTTCACGCTCCGGCTTATGCGTGTGATTCGGCTCTCTCTGTAGCCCAGCCTCGGAAAATACTCCTGACTCTTCAGGCGCACACGTCGCCCGACCTCCAGTTCCGTGCCGGTGTCCTCTATCCACACATGGTCGGTCGGCGCCTTGTAGCGGCTCACGTCCTGGGTGTGCTTGCGGTTGTATTCCTCCACAGCGCTCTGGAACTCGGTCTCGGCAAGCGTGTAATACTCGTCCGGCATCCGGATGTTCCACAGAATATACTTGTCACCGGGCTTCGGTACCAACGTGTCGCCGGGCAACTGCCGGTCGTCATCGTAGGGCCATATCGTGATGATCTCAAACTCGCGTGTCTCGCTGTCGAAGTTCACCTCAAAGTAGTGGTCATTGTCCGTCCCCAGTCCGGCAAGTTCTGAGCCCTCCTGAAAACTCACGTGTTTCACCAGACCGCCTATCTCGTAGGCGTTCGGGTCAAACGTCAGGCCGTTGTCCTTGAAGTAGTAGATGGTATAGGGCTTGCCGTCGCTGTCCTGCACCTCTCTCGAGCGCACGCTGCTCACCACACCGACCCGCCGTGGATAGATGCCGCTGAAGGCTTCCTGCTCATAGTGGTGTATGACACCGTATTTCTGCACAAGGTCGCCCATGTCCACATACTTCGCACCGCCGGGCAACTGCAGTCGGCTTGCGCCATAGCGCTCCCTGTCGATGTTCCGGCTGCTGCCTATCGGGAACAGCCGCGTGTAGAACTTCACGTTGTCGGCCTTGTCCTGCTCCAGGCTGGTCAGCCCCTCGCCGTAGCCAAGCACAACCGCGCTGCCCCACTCACAGCGGCTCAGGTTCAGCGTCTCGCCGTCAAACCACCATTCCACGCCTACCGTCTCGGCAAGTTCTTTCAGGGCTTCATCGCAGTATTTGCCTTCGTAGTTGATCACCACGTTATCGGTGCCTTCCACGCTGCCCACCTTGAAGTTCGTTGTCTGGTCCATGCCGTCGTTGATGCACTTCACTATCAGGCGCACATGATCCACGGGACGGGCGGTCAGCGTGAACACTGCCTCGTTATCGCCGTCCGTGTTGTTCAGTACCAGAAAACGCTTGATAAGGCTCTCTATGCCGTACAGCTTCAGACTGTACTCCCATTCCACGCTGCTCTTTTCCGCAGGCTCGTATTTCTCCACGGCCCAGTAACGCTCACCGCCGAAGTCCACGTAGTCATTCACGTCGATGGCCACATGCTCATACAGCGTGAAGCCCAGGCTCAGCACATTGTCTGCCTGAACCTCCTTGTCCTGCGTACTGCTGTCGTTGGCTTGCAGTTCCGCTTTCTCATTGCCGTACTGGTCATATAGTGTTAGAAGCATATTCTAATGACGTTTTAATATCGTTTATATAATGGGTTCGGGTTCCTTGAACGTCACCTTGTAACGTCCTGCCTGCACACCCTCCTTCCACAGATAGGTCAGGCTCCGGAACTGGGTGCTCGACGAATAATACATGCGCAGGGTCAGTCCGAGGGAGGGGAAACGCACCGTCAGCCAGCCGTTCTCGCCCGTCTTCAGGAACTGGATGAACGCCTGGTACTTCTGCAGCCACTCCGTCCTCGTCTGCGCATATTGGGCAAAGTGAAGCGTCACCTCGCGCTCCTGGTTCGCCACCGTCAGCGTCCGGGAGTATTTCTTGCCGTTAGCCTCCCTGATGTCAACACCTACGTGCGTCTTCGTCTTGCTCGGCGTGAGGATGGCGTTCAGGTTATCCCTGCCGCCTTTCTTCTCCTCCGTCAGGAACACGCCGTACTCCTGCCAGATGTCGGTGCCGTTAATCAGCACCTGTCCTGATAGTATATGTGCCATAATCTATTTCACTTTCAGTCCGTCACGTATCATTTTCTTGATGTCTTCCTTAATCTCACCCAGCGACTGAGCGCTGCTGCCCGTGTTCGTTGCTATCTGGCGCAGGTGGTCCTGCACCGAACTCATACGGCTGGCTACGTCCTCCAGCCTGTCGTCCATGCTCGCCCAGTGCATCTGTCCGCTTACGAACAGCCCCTCCAGTTTGCCTGCCTGATCCTGGCTCATCGTCGTGAAGGCTCCGGCCTTGCCGCTCTGCTGAACGGTGTCATTACCAACAATGTCGATACCTGCACCCTCCATAGCCATCTCCATTACCTGTGCAGCGTTTTGCAGGACTGGCAACTGGGCTTCAATAGCAGCGGAGGCTTGCTTGGCGAACTCAGCAACAGCGGCCATATAGGCAGTCTCGTCAATCTGACCTGTCGAGTAGGCGATGGTCAAATCTTCAAGCTGCTCTTGGAACGGTTCGAAGATATTCTTCGTTATCATGGCTTTCAGAGCGTCCTGCGCTATGTTTTTGAACGTATCAGCGGCATACTCTCTGAACTTATCCATGACATCTTCACCATTGGAAAGCCAATCCCACAAAGCATCCGTGAGATTATCAACGAGGGGGGAGAATGCTTCGGACACATATTCATGCACCTCGTCGATAAATTCCCGTATCTTTTCGCTGTATTCAAGCAGTTGTTCAAGAGTCTCACGCGTCTCGCCAACCAAAGTCGGACCTTTTTCCAAGATTTTCTTTGCCACCTCTGGGTCGATGAGTTGCACACCTTTGACTTCCTCGAACAAGTCTTGTCCCCAATTCTCTTTCACCCACGACTGCAAGTCTTGCGTCTTTTCTGATCGGAAGAATGTTTTATGCCTTGTCTGCACACGCATGTTGTTGATGGCGGCAGTCTGACCTTCCTTATAGGTCAGACCGTCAATACCGGCTCTGACAGCATTACCCAATGCGGCTCCGACGCCTGAGAAGATGGCTGTGCCGATGGCGGCCACAACGGTCGCACCAAGGGCGGCACCGATGGCCGTTCCTCCAATCGCAGAACCGATGGCTGCACCAAGGGCTGCTCCTGGACCTGCCCCTGCACCGAATGTCAGGATACCTGCAACTATACCTATAATCGCTCCCAAGATGGCTGGCGCCCATTTTGAGAAACCGCTACTGGCATTCCTATAGATTTCTTGCGGCATCGCAGCTACCTCACCATAAGCCTTTGCGTATTGTGCGTTCAGTTCTGCGTTCTTCTTTAGTTGAGTCAATCCGTTCTCGTAGAACCATGACTCGCTGGTGAGTCGCTGTTCCAACTGCTCAATCTCCAACTCAATCATACGCATTCGCTTCTCGTTAAGCTCACGTTGCTTGGCAGCATAGTGCTCGTACAGCGACTCCGCATCCGGCAGCAGTTTGTCGAGTGCCAGGTTCATATCAACCATTGCGGACACAGTACCTGCCACGGCTGAGAACTGCCCAAGCGCCTTCTCGAAGCCTGTTGCATTGACGTTGATATTCTTGATGTTCTCAAAGGCACCACCAACAGAGCCAAGTATATTGCCGAGGGCACCAAGAGAGTCACCAAGTTTCCCGCCGACCATCTCACCGAGTTGGTTCAATGTGTCAGCAAACTGATTAAGTCTTTTCGCACAATCCGTTGATGCTTTAATCAGCTTGGTATAAGCCTTCGACTCTTTGTCTTTGGCTGCGGCGAGCAGTCGGCTTGCCTCTGCTTCCGTATAGGTGCTGCCTGTTGAAGCATTGATAACGGTATGGCCTCCCTTTACTTTGTCATAGATGTCCTGCGCATCTTTAACTTCTTTCTGAGCGTCTGCAAGGTCTTTCAATGCCTTAGTCAGAGCCTCAAATGGGTTTCGGTTATCAAGTTCATCATACATCTGCTGAAGAGTCTCTGTGTACTCCCTCAGTTGATAGGGGTCAAGGCTCTTGGCTGCTGCTTCCTTGGCATCCTCGAACTTCTTTATGAGTGACTGCAATGTTTGGGTTGAGGTATTGCCCAAATTCTCAAACGCGCGAATGTACTCTTGCGAGTTGCGCAAGTTGGTCAGTCTCTTATTGCTCAATTCCTCCTGTAGCTTCCGTTCAAGGAGCAACGCTTTTCCCTCGTCACCATTGGCACGCGCTTCTGCAATCTGATCCCGATAGTCCTCCGTGATAGCCAACTCTTGTTGTAATTCATCGCCATATTCCTTCAGGTACTGGCGCATCGACTGTAGTTGTGCCTTACGGCGTACTCTTTCCCGTTCCGCTTCCTCATCTGCTATTTCAGCCTCTCCTGCGGCAAGTTTTGATTTTGCCAAGGTACGGGCAGCATCTAATGCGTCCTTTTGGTCCTTAGTCAGTTCTCCCTTCTGCGCATCGCGCCATTCCTTTTCAAGAGCAGCAAGTTCCGCTATCTCTTTGTCATAGTCCAGACGCAACTGGGCACGTTTTTTTTCCGCCCCCTCCGCCATCAGGTCTATCTCAGCTTGACGGTTCTTTGCCTGTAGTTCTGTAAGTGCCTCGGCACGGTCTTCCTCTTCTTTAAGGTCATTGCCGCCACCATTGCCGCCACCACCATTTCTTCCAGAACCTCCAGAGCCTCCGGAATCGCCGCCACCATTGTAACGGAGATGAGCTGGTATTTTTGATTTGGCTTCAGCAGCCTTCTGTTCTGCCTGTTCCCATTTGTCTGCGTAGAAATCCACTGTTTCGTTAAGACCAGCCTGGAGTTGCCTGTTCGTTTCTCTGGCTTGTTCTCTACGATAGGCATTCACCTTATCCACGCCCGATTTAGTTAAGCCAAGGTTCTGTGTGTAGGATATTCCGGCACTGGGGGAATACATTGTACTGTAGTTGATGTCCCCAGCCGTCAGTCCTGCAGCCCTATATTCATCATCAGAAATCTTCTCACCTTGTTTGGCTGTCGTATAGTAATCTCCAGTCGCACGGCTTTTCACACGGTGCTCCCACTTTTCCGCACGTTCCTTGATAGCCTGTTTATAGAGATCACTATACGCCTCAGCCTCTGCTACGGCTTTTAATGCAGCTATGACTTGCGGAGCCATATTCACCAACACTTGTTCCGCATCGGTCACGGAGTTTACATTCAATCCTAACTCATGAAACTTGTTGGCGTTTTCCTTGATCCACTTGTTCTTCTCGCTCTCTGTCTTCAAGCGGCTCCATTGCTGTTGCAGGGAACGATATTTAGCCTCCACGTTACCTGCCGCCTGACCAAGGGCACGGGACATGTCTTCCTGTTGCTTCCTCAGACGCTCACTTTCCTCTCGCTGACGTTTCTCGGCTGCTGTTGCTTCTTTAGAGCCTACCGTGAAGGCCACCAACGCGCCTACCACAGTCAGGATGGCTGTCGCCAAGAGTACATAAGGATTTGCTTTAGCCACAAGATTGAAAGCAGCCTGCGCTATGGTGGCAGCCTTGGTCACAATTATACCTCTTCCTTCGGCTGCTGTTCGTATAGAGATTGCTGCCGCATGTGCTTTCTCCTGAACGGTACGGATTCCCATCATAAGGGAACTCTCTTTCTGGAGGTTGTTCTGAATAACAGTCAGGGCATTGCTGATGGCGAGTGTTGCCTGGAGTTTAGTTTGAATGTTTATCAAATCTTCCTGGCTTGCACCGAACATCTGGAAAACACTCACAGCGGCACCTGCAGAGGATGTAACGACATTCAAGCCTTGCGCAATACCATCCAAGTGCTTTGTGTCGGAAGCCTCTCCACGAATTTGGGTGTTGGCATCGTCCATCGCATCACGCAACTCTCCGGCTTTCTTTATCAGGTCCTCCAACTTACGCTTCAGTTCCATACCAGCAGCGGAGTTTCTCTCCGCATCAGTCATTCGGCGATATTCAACGGTGGTACTGGCAATCTCATTGGTCAGCAGTCTAAGTTGCGCTCTCATACTCTCGGTCTGCTGATCTGGAACTGTAGAGGAGGCATTCTTGACGATAGTGGGTATCAGTTCTGCATTTTTCTGTATAGCATCAAGTGCTTCGTTCATCCAGGTCTCCACCTGTTCCATTTCTTGCTTGGTCGTTTCAGCCAATGCAGTATTTCCACTCTCCAGGGCAGAGCGCAGTGTATCTTCCATAGAACGGAGCCGTCCGGCTTGTGCCTCGACAAACTTCACGTTCTGCTCGCTCGACTTCATCAGCACACCGGCTGTCTCTTTTTCAGACACACCCATAGCCTTCAGGGAGGCGGACATCTTTTCCACCCCTTGACGCAAACCGACAAGTTTGCTGTTGTATTTGTCTGAAGCCCTTGCTCCTTCCTCACCGCTTTGGCTCAGAACTTCGCCTAAACGACGAGAGGCATCAAGCAACTGCTCGATACCTGCACGGCTCTTATCTACTCCTTTCGACAAGCCGTCCTTCATCAGGAACTCTATCTCTACTGGTTTCATGCTTCTTGTTTTGTTTGTTGCGATGGCATCGCAACCTCGTTACTTCAACTGGCTTTGGTAAAAGCCGACAATACCTGCAGCTTCGTCCTCGGCACTCTGGTTCTCTTTCTTTTTCTTCACATCCACATAGCGCGGTGCGTCGGCAATCATCATAATCAGCGTCTGGTAGTTTACACCATTCAGAATGTAGTCAACACTCCAGCCTGTAGCATTCGCTATCGACCATATAAATCCGAAGGGGCTATGGGAGCCTTCCCAACGGCTCTTTAACTCCCCTTCCTTCCCTGGCTCAGTCTCAGCTTCATCGGATTCGCCATCTCTGCTGATCTGATAATAGGCATAAAAGGGCTTGTGCCCATCAGGGTCACGAACTTCTCAAACGCCGCTTTCTGGTACTCCCACTTCATGCGGTGGCGGATAAACCACGACAATACGCACGTCGGCAGCCACCAGTGGGGCATCGTCAGGGCTATCATGCGGCTCAACTTCTTGCCGTGCTTCGCCAGGAACGCCATCTGACCGTCATAGTCCAATGCTTCGAACTCAGCCAACGTCATGCCTACACTCAGCCACGTCCGCGCTATCTGTATCTGTCGGGCCATCGTCGGGCGCTTCATTGTAAGCCTCAGGTGCAGCGGTTCCTTCCGGAACGGCACCTTAAAATCCTTGAGAGGGAGGGAAACGCCCACGTTCAGCAAGGCTTCCGCTCCCTCTCTCTGGATCTCTTGGATGATATGCGCGTCCATCAGCCTTCAGCAGGGGTGTTGTTGATTTCGTATGGAGCACCACCAGCGGCGGGCTTGTTCACCTTCAACTGGCACTCTACCTTCGACACCTCGGTCAAGGTCAACTTGCCGCCAAGGTTCGCCAGGATAGTACCGTTCGGGATGGTCATCGTCTGACCGCTCACGAAGTCAATGGTCCACTGGCCGCTCTTCTCCACAAGGCTCGTCGGGGCTTTCCATCCAGTAACGGTGGCATTTTGCCCCTCACCAGTAGTTACCAACTCGCCGCCAAGCACGTTGTGCAGGTTCTCGTAGTCTAACTGGATGAGGTTGAACGTCGGGCTGATCTGACCGTTCTTCTGAACCAAGGTCAGTACCGGGGCATCAGGCACCTGCTCGGCTTCCACGTCGGTGGTTTCTGGCTTCGTGCCGCCCCAGTCCCAACTGCCTTTCTCAATGTAACCGATTACTGCGGTTCCAAACTTTACGGCTGCTATGCCGTAGATAAAATTCTTGTTCATTTTTTCAGTTTTATAAAGATGATGATTGTTGCTAATATACCGGACAATAGTCCGTAAAAATACCATTTCAATGCCGTTCCAATAGCATTAGGGGGCTTTTCCTTCACCTCCTCCAGTTCATGCGACGTGGCTGCCAAGCGGTTTTGCATCTCGTTCAGGCGCTCATCGTACTGGCTGTGAAGGTTCCGTATCTGGCGCTCGTAACGCTCGCACTGCAGCTGCAGACTGTCGCACGAGGCATACACATAGATGTACTCGGGCTCGGTGGCAGTAGCTGCCTTGCGTGATACCTTCACGCTCGCCTGACCGCTGCGCTCTGAATAGCTTGCTCCGGCAGGGAGGCTACGGAGGCTGTCCGTCGCTATCGTCAACGTCACCGCCGACATCGGCACCTTCACTGGCTCCGTCCGGATTTCTACCAGTTCGCTTACGCTGTCTATAGCCAGGCGAATCACGCTGTCCGTGCGGATGGTTTCCGACAACTGCTCTTCCTTTGCCTTCGTCACGCTCTTTCGATGTGCGGCGCATCCTGTCAAGAACAGGACACTCAGCACTATAGCGGCAACTGTTGGCATCGTCAATAGCTTTCCTGAGCCGGGCCATCTCGCGTTTCGTCGAGCCAAGGTCTTTCCGTGTCTCATTCAACTCTTGTTTTAAGGGTTCTACAATGTTCTCAACCAATATACGGGTGGCTTGCTCAGTGTTTGTTATCTTCACCGTGTCGCTTTCGGCCAGAGCCTTCTCTGCCTCCGCACGCGCCTTCTTCAAGGCACTCCGGATGGTCACGATGGAGATAATGGCACCGACCAGGCTACCGCCTAATATCACGTTGAGGATTTGACTGAGGTCCATTTCCATATATCAACTATTGATTGATTCCTATTTCTTTGAGCCACTTTTGAACGTCGAAACTCGGACAGGCCTTGTTAGCGACCTCCCTGTGGCCGATGATCTTCACTTTCGGGAAACGTTTGTGGAAGTCCAGCACATAGGCTTTCAATGCCGCTTTCTGTGCCGCAGTCCGGGTGTCTTTCGGAGTCTGACCGTCAACGGCCAGACCTCCGACATACACCACGTGGCGGCTGATGGCATTGTAGCCCACTGCTCCGTTGGTGATTTCCCAAGGGTCCACTAAGGCATCCTCGTTGTTCTTCACCAGACGCTCCACCTTGCCGTCCAAGTGTATCATATCTGTGTAACCCACCTGCTTCCAGCCACGACCACCCTTCGACACAGGGTCTGTGTGCCAGTGGCGAATTTCACTGCTTTTCACCTCACGGCCTTCGCGCGTGGCTGTGCAGTGGATTACAAGATATTGCAGGGGCTTACTCATTGCTTCTCGCTTTTAGGCTTCTCACCTTCCGCAGGGGTCTCTGGTGATTCCTCCGCAGGGGTCTCTGGTGATCCCTCCGCAGGAGCCTCAGGGGTTTCCTCGCCAAGGGTCACGGCGGCATCCTTCTTGCCCTTATACTCGGCGCACAGACCACGCTTAACGAGGTCGGCAGCACGTTCCTTGTCCTTCACTTCCAGAATGGTCTCTGGCTCATAGACCGTCACATGGTCGGTCTTGTCACGAAATACGTTCTTTACAATCAGTTTCATTTCTTTCTGTTTTTACGGTTTTAACTTGGGGTTACTTATCCTTCAGGAATAGCTGCTGCAGTAGCCTGATAGCCGCTCATGATCACGCCGCCGGCATCGGCCTTCTTAGGCAGACAAACGAAGTAGTGGCGGAAGTTGATCTTGTTGCGCTGGTACTCCGGGTCGGTGCTTGCCTCGCTGTAGTACATCTTCGTAGAACCGGTGGCCTTGAACACACGGGGAACGTAGAACGCAAAGGAGCACTGGAACTCGCCAGTCTCAGCGGTAGCACCGACGGCTTTCTTCTGACCTGCGGTGGTGTACAGCGGATTGTTGGCGAACTCGTAGATGTTGAAGCCGAACAGTTTGCCTACGGTACCGTCATTGCGGTTGATGTTGTACTGCTCCTTGAACACCTGGCTGGTCTCCAGCAGGTCGTTCACATGGTCGGTGCACAATACCAGACGGCGGTTGTCGGCAGGAACCTTCAACTTGTCAAGCGCACGCTTCAGGTTGATAATGTCCTGGACGCACAACTTCAGTCGGCCTGTGTCGGCATCACGCGCACCAGTAGTAGTCAGTACCGGGGTGGTGGCTGTATTCTTCTGCGCACACAGCGCATGGGCTGCCTTCGCAAACTTCGAGTCATTGATGGCATTACCGTGGCTCTCCTTCACGCGCGACATCTTGTCGTAACTGATGGCGTAGAGTTCGTCATCGGTCACAGGGGTCACCTTCGTCTGGAACTTGTCAAGCTGAATGGCGATGTCTGCGTCATTGAGTGCCTGCAAGGGGATAGGATAGGTCGTGTTGTTGATCAGCACGTCAGGGTCAACGCCTACCTCCACAAGGTGAATCACGTCATTGTTCACGATACTCGAACTGTCGGGAATGCCGTCAAGCCATGTGGCTTCAAGGCCACGGCGAAGGTACTTCACCAGTTCGCCGGTCCAGATCTCGGTATAGACTCCGGCACGGAGGCTACCGGCAGGGGCGACATTGCCCACGGTGGCGGCTAACACATTCAGGCCGACGGCACCCACGGCGGGGTCAACGCCGACCACGGCAGCAAGGGTGCTGCCCATCACGCAGTTCACCAGAACCGCAGCGATCATTGCAAAAAGTCGAATCATTTCTCTTTTCTTTTTTGTTGGTTTAACTTCAGATTTCACATTCAATGCCGTACTCGGCCTTGTACAGTTTCTTGTACTGCGCCGGGTTCTGCTCACGCATCTTCGACAACTCGTCGCTCGGCACGTCGCTCAGTTTCTTGTACTCGGCATGGCCACCGGCTGGAGCACCGCCGCCATTCACGATGTTGCTCAGCTTTACCTGGGGCGACATGGCGTCTAAGGTCTGCTTCAACTCGTCGGCACCAATTTTCTTGCCGAGGTCCAGGAACTGCTGCTTCTTGTCCTCACCGATCTTCTTCTCGGCAATGGCAGCGTTCACCAAGGTTTCAATACGGGCGGCACGCAGCGTGTCGCGTTCCTGGCGCAGGGTCTCAGCCTCCGCACCGTCAGCCTGCAGCTTTGCCAGCTTCGCGTTGATGGTCGCTTCGTCGGCATCCTTAGGCAAGCCCAATTGAAGGGCTAACTTCTCTTGATCCATTTGCTTTGGTTTTTGATTTTTGTTGTTATTACTATGCAGCAGCGGCAACTCTACACCGCCGTCTTTGCCTAACTCTATGCGCTTGCCGTCTTTCTGCAGCACGATGGCATCGTCATTCGCGCCAATGTCAACAAGCGACACCTCAAGCAGTTTGCTCTTGCTGATGGTCGGGCTGGTCTGACCCTGCACCAGGTGCTTCGGGTCTTCGCTCAGTTCCAGAATGTCGATACCGGCACTCACCATCTTCAGACTGCCGAACTCCCACTGCTTCTTGCAGCGCTGGCTCAGTTCCGTGGCTTCGTCAAACATCAGTTCGCCGGTCACCTCGTCACCTTCCACCTTCAAGTCCTTAACATAGCCGATGACCTGACCGCGCTCGTGCATATACAATAGTACGGGGTTACGGTTGTACTGCTCCACGTTCATGCCCGCCGTCAGAACCCTCGTGCCGTAGCTGTTCAGGCTCTCGTTGCTGATTCTTACTCTTTTTGTCTTGCTCATTTTTTCGTTCTTTATGCTGTGCGGAAACGCACAGCTGCGATTGTTTTTTGTGCAAAGTTGCGTCCTTTAATCGACCCTACAAAAAAAGTGTGAAACGGTTGCACACTTCTATGAAACCATTGCACACATTTTTTCTCTACTGCCTGAAAATAACCAACTTTGCACCAGTTTTCAACTCCTTTAATAAAAACGTTTTTATGACAAAAGCAGAAATTGAAAGAAAGAAACAGCTCGGACGGTCACTGTACATGTCCGGCATGGAACTGACGGAGATTGCCGACCAGTTGGGCGTGTCAAGGCAGTCTGTCTCTAAGTGGTGCAGCACCGACGGATGGAAGGAGGCGCGTGCAGCCAAGAATATCTCACGCCCTGAACTGGTCAACAAGTTGCTCCTCGCTATCGACAACCTCATTGCGCAGGTCAATGATTCAGGCGACCCAGAGGCTATCGGGGCACTCGCCGACAAACTGTCGAAACTCTCGTCAACGATTGAGAAACTCGACAAGAAGGCAAACGTCATCGATGCCATCGAGGTCTTCATGGCATTCAATCGATGGATTCAGGACCAGGCTTGCTACGATCCGGACATCACGCCGGAACTTATCAAGGCCATCAACAAGTACCAGAACAAGTTCCTCATGGAAAAGATGTCTCACCCTGCAGAACTCTAAACTATGTCCACTATCGCGGAATTTAAGAAAGTACAGGAGGAGTGGAGGGAGCATTGCCGGCAGATCCAAAACCTGACCGACACGAAAAGTCTCGTACGTGAGAATGCCACCCAGAAGGAGCAGCGCATACGCCGCCTCCAGAAAGACTATGCCGCTTTCTGTGAGTATTACTTTCCGCATTTCCTTACACTCCGTGACAAGGTGACTGGCGAAGCCATACGCACCATCCACAATGCCCCATTTCACAATGCGGCAGCCAAACTCGTAAAAAACACGCCGAACCTGAAGGCGGTCTTCAAGTGGCCACGCGGTCACGCCAAGTCCACACACTTCGACATCTTCATGCCGCTCTGGTTGATGTTCCAACCGAAGCGGCTCATCAATTTCATGGTGATTGTCGGAAAGTCCGAGGACTCCGCCGACCGACTGCTGGGTGACATTCAGGCGGAGCTCCAGTATAACAAACGCATCATTGCTGATTTCGGCAAACAAATGACGCTCGGCAACTGGACGGAGGGTGAGTTCACCACCAAGGACGGGGTGTATTTCCTGGCTTGTGGCCGTGGGCAGTCGCCACGTGGTCTCCGTAAGCGTGAGTCGCGTCCTGACTACATTGTCATCGACGACCTCGACGACGACGAACTATGCCGTAACGAACGGCGTGTCCGTGAACTCACCGACTGGGTAAAGGAGGCACTCTTCGGAGCGCTCGACGTGGGTCGCGGTCGCTTCCTCATGGTGGGCAACCTCATATCCAAGACTTCCGTCCTGGCGAATATATGCGCCACAAAGGGCGTCCACGTCTCAACGGTATATGCCGTTGACAATGAGGGCAACCCCGTATGGAAAGAGAAATGGACCAAGGAGGAGGCTCGTGAGTACATGGAGTTCGTGGGCTATCGTGCCTGGAACAAGGAGATGATGCACAACCCCATCGTGGAGGGCACCGTCTTCCGGCAGGAATGGATCAAGTGGGCGAAGCGTCCAGCGTGGAAGGACTTTACCGAATTTGTCCTCTATATCGACCCGTCCTGGAAAAGCAAGAAGACCAACGACACCAAGGCGGCCAAACTATGGGCAAAGCGCAAGACGGAGCTCTGGCACCTCCGCGCTTTCGTGCGCAAGGCATCGGTAGCGGAACTGGTGCGCTGGTGTTACGACCTCTACGAGTGGAGCCAGGAAGTAGGCATTGCCATACGCTTTGCGATGGAGGCTTCATTTATGCAGGATATGATACTCGACGACTTCACGGAGGAGGGCAATCTGCGTGGCTACCAACTCCCCATCACGGGCGACACGCGCAAAAAACCGGACAAGTTCCAGCGTATCGAGGCCATCAGTCCGCTCTGGGAGCGTGGCTTCGTGTTCTACGACCAAGCACAGAAGGAAGACCCCGACATGCAAGCCGGACTGGAGCAGCTGTTGGCATTCGAGAAGGGTATGTCCGGGAACGACGACGCGCCTGATGCCGACGAGGGTGCCATCTGGATCCTGCAGAGAAATACAAGACAACAGATTTATTCACCGAGGTTCGGCAAACGTCCGACCTCCAAAAACCAATGGTAATATGTTCCAACTCATTAAAGACCTCATTTTCGGCTTCCGCTTCAAGCGTGCCGTCAAGAAAGCAGACCGCTTTCACCATATCACGCACCGTAAATATATGGTGCTGGTCATTAACAAACACCTCGAAGTCCTCTCCAAGCAGGAACTCAAAAAGTTCATAGCCGGTGGGGTGTTCCGGAAAGGTACCACCATTGCCGACCTTGAAGCAAAGGCTCTTTACATAACACTCTAAACTTCTGGCTATGTTTATCACGGATGAAGACTACAAGGTGGTCATCGGCGACCAGGCTCTGAAGGTTGTCTCACAGGTCAGCCAGGAGAACCGGGCCAATGCCGAGACGGAAGCCGTCGAGGAAATCAGCGGCTACCTCAGACCCAAATACGACACCAGCGCCATCTTCAGTGCCGTTGGCACGGAGCGGAACAGGCTCGTGGTCATGTACACCTGCGACATCGCACTCTATCACATGGCTGCATCGGCACCGCAGAAGATGGGCATGGAGATACGAAAGGAACGTTACGAACGCGCCATCAAGTGGCTGGAGGGAGTTCAGGCAGGGAAAATCGTGCCGGATCTGCCACTTGCCACCGACGAGGACGGAAACCCCGTCGGCTTCCCGATGGTGTACGGCTGTCAGAAGAAACTACGTCATAACTGGTAACAATCATGGGAAAGAGAAACAAAAATACAGACAATAAACTGCTGGTGCGCACCCCGTTCGGAACATTGCGCCTGGCTAAGAAGGATGCGCAGCGCTTCAAGAAGACGGTCATGGAACTACAGCGCACCACCGACTCGCTCACCCGAAAGGATATCGGGGACTGGAGAAATGCCTGGCAGTTGGCAATAAACGTGGATAGTCCGAACCGTCAGAGGCTATACGACATATACCGCGATGTGGAGGTGGATTTGCACCTCTCCGGCTGCATACAGCAGCGCGAGGGCTTTGTCATGGCCCGTTCCTTCAAACTGGTCAACGAGAAGGGTGACGAGGACGAGGAGGCAGCAAACTACTTCAACACCTCCTGGTTCAAACTGCTAATGAAGTTCGCCCTCGACGCTAACTACTGGGGGCACTCGCTCATAGAACTGGGCAACATCACCACCGACATAAACGGACGGCAGACCTATGACGGGGTGCGCCTCATTCCGCGTAAGCATGTCATTCCGGAATATCACCGTGTCGTTCCTGACCTCGGACAGGACTGGCACACCGGCATTGACTACCACGACACACCGTTTGCCGACTGGCTCATTGAGGTGGGGCAGCCAGACAGTCTGGGGCTTTACCTCAAAGCCGCAACACAGACCATCCCGAAGAAAAATGCCCTGGCGTTCTGGGACACCTTTGCCGAGATCTTCGGTATGCCGATGCGCATTGCACGGACCACCACACGCGATGACAAGGAACTCGCCAAGATGGAAAAGATGATGGCCGACATGGGTACCGAGGGATGGGGCATATTCCAGGAGGGTACGAACATCGAGGTCGTGGAGTCTTCACGGGGCGATGCTTTCAATGTCTATGACAAGCGCATCGATCGTGCCAACTCGGAACTCTCCAAACTGATCATCGGGCAGACTATGACCATCGAGGACGGATCCAGCCTCTCACAGTCTGAAACGCACCTTGAAGTCTTCCAGAACCTCATCGAGGCGGACTGCGACACCATCCGTGACATGGTAAACAATCAGCTGCTGCCGCACATGATCCGTCACGGCTTCCCGCTCAAAGGAATCCACTTCGACTGGGACTACTCAGTGGACTATACGCCGGAGCAGCAGGTGGCATACGAGACGATGGTGCTCAATGAGTATGAGGTTGACCCTGCCTACTTCGAGGAGAAATACAACATGCCTGTAGGGGAACGTAGGCAGATGTTGCCGCCTGTCGCGCCACCAGAGCCGCCACAGGACGATGAAGACCCCAAAGGCAATAAAACGCCCAAGCCGGACAAAAAGACGCGACAGGAACAAAATGCGCGCCCTTTTTTCGACTGAGCCCCAGTGATTACCTGGGGCTGCACGAACGCTATGCCCGAATCCTTGCGGACGGCGGTCTTCCCGTCGCCACTTTCGCCCGTGAGGACGAGATACGTCAGGAACTCTCGCGCCTGTTCGAGGGAATGATGAAGACACTCTACAAGGAACAGGGGTCACAGTTCCGCATAGAGTTACTGGAGACACCGAAAATGCAGGAGTTCATAGAGACACATGCCGACGCGCTCAACTCCGGCTTCCAGCAAGTCAAAATGTCGGATGCCATGCGCCAGCGTCTTCAGCGGTCGAACTACATCTTCTCAGGCATGAAGACGTTCCACGAACTCAACGAGGCGTTCCCGTCTCTCATCGACGAGAACGGCAATAGAAAACCATTCGAACAGTTTTTGAATGACGTTCAGAGGATAGACCGCACCTACAACCAGAACTACCTCCGTGCGGAATATAACTTCTGCCAGGCCTCGGCTGACATGGCTGCCAAGTGGGAGGGCTTCATGCAGGACGGCGACCGATACAATCTGCAGTACCGCACTCAGCGAGACAAAAAGGTGCGTCCGGAACACGCCGCGCTCGATCGTGTGACACTCCCAATGTCTGACCCGTTCTGGCAGGAGTATTACCCACCAAACGGCTGGAACTGCCGCTGCACCGTCGTACAGGTGCGCAGGTCAAAGTACCCCGTGACACCACACGACGAGGCAATGGCACTCGGTGAGGAGGCAACGGGTAAGGACACTAAGGGCATCTTCCACTTCAATCCTGGCATAGAGAAGAAAACTATTCCGGACTACAATCCGTACACCATCAAACGGTGCCGGGACTGCGACATTGCAAAGGGGAAACTAAAACTCGCTTTTGTTCCTGACAACGAAGTGTGCGCTGCATGCGAACTTCTGCATCGATGTGCAGGGGATAATGAAAAGTCAGCAACTGCAATCGAAAGGACACACTATCTCCACGAAATGGAACCGTTGCTCCAAATCAGGCATGAAAAGCCCATCGACGAGGGTACAATCAAAGTCGGGTTCTCTACTTATGGGAATAAACACCTTTTCTCTGATACATTCGGCAGATCAAGAGTCTTGCTAAAAGAAGACTTAAAAGATTTGGGAGCGCTCCTTGAAAACAGCACCTATATTGATGATTCTGCTTTAACGCATCCGAGAGCTGATAATATAGAACATTTCTACTATTATAAGGCAGAATTGCATGGAAGAACCGTACGGTTAAATGTTGCTAAGGAAGTCAAGCATAGGGATAGTGGACACATAGTAATAAAATACTATCTCTACTCAATAAATGATATAAACGAATAAAACACCGAAGGCGGCGGTTAGGTCTAAATTGCCAGAGTGCCATTCCCTCAGTGCTTTATTGCAAGTGCAAAGGTACAAAAAAATCCGTTACTTCCAACAAAAGTAGCGGATTTTTTTCATTCTAAGGCTGTTTTTCTTACATTTCCAGGCTTTTTATCGCCACGCACTGGTAGGTTTCTATGTTCTCAATAATCTCCTCGTGGTTGTGGTTTGTGCTGCTTCCTACAAGGTCAAACTCCAGAAACGTCTTGCCTCTCCTGCAAGCCAACTGCTGGTGTATCGCCTCCAGTAAGTCGAACACCTTCAGGCTCTGTTCACGGAACTCACTATCTGCAGAACTGCTGCCCTGCCAGTCCGTCACCACATGAAGGTGCACTATCGGCTCTGCACGGTACTCCACTCCTGACTGTATGGCGTTCCACTGGATGGGCTGGAACTCCACGAACACCGCCGGACGCTCCCAGTTCTCTTCCTGCTCGATGAACTCCACGTTGTGGTTCCACAGGTCGATGTGCTTGATGGCGCGTTCCCAGCCTTCAGGAGCATCGTCTTCAGTTTGTGCTACTCCGTAGTCACCTTCCGGCGTCACATATAGTTTGGAAAGTTGCTCTATGAGCATCTGATATACTTCTTTTCTCATTTCTCGTGTATTTCAAAATTGATGGCTTCTTCGATATATCCGCTCAGGTTCTCCTCGATGATAGTCCGCACCGCTTGCTCCACCTCCGGACTGGTACCGAGGAAACGACGGCGCGGAATCTTGATGGTGGTACCGGCTTTCTTTAGTGCCATAAACTTCCAGAACTCGGCTTCGTCACTCAGTTGCACCGTGCGCTTGTCATTCCTCCGGCTGCCGTCTTTCTTGCGCCCAAAGGAGCCGGTCGCCTCGTAGTATTTGTGCCAGAAGTATTTCTTCATCCTTGGGGTAACTACTATCTCGCCACCCTCATTGTGAATGGCTGCGTAGGGCAGGTCGGTGTAGAACGTGATGCTGTTCTCGGTAGTCCGGCTCTGGATGCTACGGCGCAACTGACCTGTATCGACGAGGATATGACCGTCTGGACGCATCGGGCTACGCCTGCGCTGCCATACCTCGCTAAAGAATGCCTCACGCTCAAAGTTCTGGTCGAACTCGTCGGACATCTCCACTTGTATGTCCTTAAGGATTCTTCTTAAAATAGCCTGGGTCTCTGACTTCATCTTCGGGGAATAATAGCTCAGGGAACAAAAAGCCCTCTGCTGAAAGCGCCGCCCGCTCCTCAAATTGAGGATTGGACGATGCCTTCAGCAGATTATAAAAGGTGCGTTCACAAATGCCGTATTTCGGATAAACGTAACGCTTCCATATCTCCCTGTTCGGGAGGCCTGTTCTGACGTAGGTGTCGTAAATCTGATTGATGTCGGCTACTCGTTTCGCATAACTTTTTCCTTTTCGCTTCTTGGGTCCCATGCAGCTTGATTAGACATATCGGGGTTACTTACTTTCTTTATACGGGCGGATGTGGAGTTTCATTTCGCAACTCACAAGCACTCTGCCGCTGCCGTCACAGTTAGGGCATTTTCTCGAAAAGCCCAACTTAGTGACCTTGCCCGTGCCGTGGCATTCACGGCACAAGGCAACTTTCTCCGGTTTGGTCACTTCCTTGATCATACGGTGGTCTCCTCTTTCTTGGGTTCTACATAGAAGGTCTCGTCCTGAGTCACCATGATACCGCACTCGGCCATAGCAGTACCCATCGGTATCTGTTTCTTGGTGATGTCGTTCTCAATGAACTCAACAGCCTCCAGTTCGCGGTCAGCCAGCAGTTTGTCCTTGGCGATTTCCTCGCTGGTGCGCACATAGCCAGGCATGAACTTCTTTACCAGCGTCAGCGCACTCGCCCAGGTAAAGCCCTTCAGGGTCTTCAATTTCGGTGTGCCGGTGCGGAAGCCGATGGTGCCGTGAGCCATGTCGAGGCTCTTCCTCTTGGTGAACAACTCTGCCTGGTTCTCGGTGGCGAAGCTCTGGAGCACGTCAAAGGCTTTGTCCTTCTCAGCGCCCAGGGTGGCCAACTTGTCGGCGTACTTCTCACGGATCTTGGCGCACTGCAGTTCTATCTCTGCATTGATTTTCTGAATCTGTGCGTCACTCTTCGCATAGGTTGCGAATGCTTCATCAGCGGCCTCGCGGGACACGCCGGTGATAATGGTCTTTTTCTGTCTTGCCATTGTCTCTTGTTTTTTGATTGTTATTATTAGGGTGAACTTAATTTATGCTTGACCCATACCCACCAAAGGCACGGCGATATAGGTTACTTCTTGTCTGGTATGCTGCGACTCTGTCGCTGCCTCCTGAGCCTTGGCTGGTCTCAAACCGCCCTTGCTCATAATGGCACGCAACTTCACCTGCAGCGCGTCGAGGTCTTTCACGCCCAACTGGGCGAACTCCTTGCCGGCAATCTTCGGGTTCCTGCAGAAGTCGTTGATGCGCTGCCAGTCGGTGGTGTCGATACCTGCCTTCTGCATCAGCTTCAGGCACAGGCTGCGCTTCTTCTTCAGTTGCTCCTTCCAGCCGGTGCGTTCCTCCAGCGAGGCGCACATAGCGTTGTACTCTTTCTGCGTCATTTCCTTCAGGCTCGTAGTCCGACCGTCCGTGAAACTCGACACAAGGGTCTCTTTCATATCCTCGGTATTACCGCCTGGCAGACGGTTCAGTGAGGCATAGAAGCGGTGGTAGTTACTTATCTTTCCCATTTCTGAAACCTGTTAGTCCGTCACACTCCAGTATCTTCACACCGGCATAGAACTTGACATCGGCCTGGCTCTTTATGCCGTAGGCATCGCGGTTCTTCAGTACATACTCTCTGATTGAGGCCTTCATTTCATTTGCAATGTCCTTACGCCGCTTTGGGGTTACGTCAGCACTGGCGAAGCCGATGCTGCTCTTGTAAGTGGTTCGGATGCCAGGTTGTGACACCACAGTGGTCACAGTCACCACTCCCACACAGCAGGGAATGGTAGTCGGTTTCTTTCGTTTTGTTGCCATAATCTCCATATCAGTGTTTCCAAACGACTCTCCCGAATTCTTTGGTTCCTTCAATGACACCGGCACCGAAACCGACTATTGCCCACACACAACCAATGGCAATGCCGACACAAATGGTAATTGCTACCAGCACCCAGAAAATTGGGTTCCACCACTTAGGGCGGATGGCTTTCTCAATGTAAACTTTCATATTGCTATCTGGTTAAAATTAAACTTGATTCTTTTCCTTTGCCAGTCTGAATCGTTCCTTCAGCACAACGTCCCAATGGCAGGATTCGCAACACTCGCCTTCCTCTTTCACTGGGTAGGGGTCATTGCCGTAGCCGTAGAAGGTCTTGCCGCAGATGCAGCACTTGTGTTCCTCGTTGTGTACGTCGTCTTCCTCAAACATAGGCTTCAGACCGCAACTCGTCGCCACGTCCAATTCCAGCTTCGCACCCTTGCTCACCCACCAGCCCTTCAGCATGTAGATGTACTGGCACTCCAGCAGCATGTCAATGTCAACTCTCATGTGCTCTCTCCAGTCGCCTGGCTGAGGCAGTCCGTTCTCGAAAGGGTTCATAGGCTCGTAGCCTTGTGCACGGAGGTGGGTCGCTGCTGCACTGAATGCTGCCTTGCGCTCCTCCAGATCATAGTGCGCTATCGCACCGCTGATGTAAACTTTCTTGCTCATTGTCTCGCTATTTTATTGTTTTACTATGTTCACTTTCTCGGCGGCTCGAAGATAGTTTAGTATTCTCGCTGCATACAGGGGGTCGGTGGTCTCTATCACACGGCAGCCCTTGGTCTTGGCCATCCGTAGGGTGAGGTCGCACTTGCCGCTGTACATCCAGTCGTCAATCACCATCCCGACATTGTCGCCTTTCACTAATAACTGGTACTTATCCATAGCCTCATACGTTATTGGTTGTTCTTAACACGCCTTCTTCCCACACTACGAAACTGTTGCCGGCATCGGGATTGAAACGCCCTTGGCAATAGGCTCGGAAACCTACGACCCTTACTTTCACACCGGCACGGTAGCGAAGCCTGACGGCTGGTTTCCCCAACGGTTGCCCTTTGGCTTCCTGACTGATGAAGATGAAACTCTTCTTCGGGAAGGCTTCAAGCAGGGCTTTCGTTTCCGGCCATTCCCAGCCTGCGTCCTGGAACGAGTCAACGATGATGAACTTCGCGCTGTGTCGCTTCTTCAGACGCTCTGTCAGGTCTTCCACGGTGTCACTGGTCACCACTCGGAACCAGCCCTGCTTCTTGTCAAGGTCAAACCGCAGCATACGCTCTTGGAAACTTTGGTTCAGCCCCTCCTCATAACTCAGGTAGAGCACCTGCCCGTAGTGGGTCAGTTCGTAGGCCAGTTGCATCACGAAAGAACTCTTGCCGCTGGCAGACGCGCCGCTGATGAACCAGGTGGAGTTCTCCTCCGGCAAACCGAAGGATTCTTCCCACCTGCCACCCCACGGCAGCGTCTTGTAGGTCTTCTTGGCTATTTCTTTCGGGCTGTAGGCTCGTTTCATTTCTTTGGCTCCTTTTCTTTTCTGATAGATACAACTTTGTACTTCAAAAAGCCCCGAATGATATTGGGATATTTGTGTATTGGGCAGGGGCTCCCTACCTCAACCAGCCAAAGCGGAATATAGGCATCCTTCCATATTTCATTTTGAAACGGACCGGCTTCCTCGACAAGCCCTCCTTCGTTCACCCGTAACCAGAGAAGGTCCTGCCCAACATCTTCTAAGTTTATTCTTGTTATCATATCAGGCTCCTTTCTTTAGTTTTTCAATTTCTGTATAGACTCGTCTCAGACCGCCCTGGCTCTTGCGCACGATCTGACCGATATCGGTTCCCTCCGGGGCGTTCACGCTGGCCACAACTCGCGCCTGCTCCATCAAGAACGCCTTGCGGTCGTCTTCCTGGTCCGGAGTGACACGGCTGTACTTGCCGCCGTAACGTGAGAAGATCTCAGCGTAACCCACCTTCTTGCCTTCCACGTTGCGGTTGATCTTGGCTGCCAGTCCGTCGGCTCCCATCATATACCAGCCGCAGCACATTTCGGTGGCGTTCCAAAGGGCTTTGAGTTCAAGAAAAGCCTCGTATGCAAGGTCGCCGGCTTCGTCAAGCACCACCAGAGGGCGCTCCATCGAGCGCAGATAGTAAACCAAATCCTCATAGGTGTCCTGGTACTTGCCCGTGGCACCCACGCCGAACTCGTTGGCTATTTTCTTAACCAGGGCGCGTTTTGTCTTCACCTGGCTGCAGTCGATATACACGGCGTTGCGGTGCTCATTCACATACCATCGAGCGGTGTACGTCTTGCCAATGTTCGGAAGGTCGCACAATATCACGCTCAGGCTACGCTCCTGGCAAGCCTCTAACTGTGTGGTGATATAGTCGAAGGTCGCGGTCCTTGCGCCCTTCCACTCGATAGAGTCGCGCAGGTTCACGTCCAGACGGCGGGCAATGTTCACCCAGTTGGCATCACTCAGAGCCTTATCCGTCTGACCCTTCTTCAGACTGTTGTACACGCTTGCAGAAATTCCCAGCGCGGCAGCGTGCTTGGCATCGCTGGGGTAGTTTGCGCGGTTGGTGGCTATCGCCTCCAGAATCCGCTGTTTGTTCGCTGTTGTAATCATATTCTAACGGCGTTTTAATGGGTTTCTAAATATCGGCTATCGGGTCGGGCTTCCATTGGCTTCTGACTGGCTGCTCCTCCTTAATCTGGGGCTCCAGTGCCACGGCTTCTGCCTGTTGTGGCGTTGCCGATGGCTTCAATATGCCCACCTCGTCGATAGCGTGGTCTTTTACATACTTGCTGAACTTCGCAATCTTCTTGCGCTGCTCGATATAGTTCACGGTGTCCTCTTCGGTTTGCTCTGCCATCACACGGTTGTAAGTCTGTACTTTCTCCACGTGGTCGATGTACTTGTCACCTTGGAAGATGTAAACTTCCGTTGGTTTGCCTTCCTCGTCTGGCATATAGTAGGCGGTCACCTGATAGTCATTCGGGCGAAGTTTCTCCAGAACGCTGGTGTCACTCAGCCACCAGTCTTCATGTGCCACACGCACCGTCGAGTTCCTCCTGATACTTGTTTCCACACGCTCACCGATGTAGCGAGCCAGCGTCAGTTTGTCGAGTGGCTGCAGGGTCGGATTGATGCGCTCACAGAGAACGTCCCACCTTGTCATGCCGGGGAACTTCTTCTGGTTGGGGTGCAGTTGGTGGTTCCACTCATAACTGTCACGTCGGTCTTCTGCCACCAACTGGTCCCAACTGAAGTATTCCTTGTCCTCATAGAGTTCGTTGGTCTCGTCGCTCACTTTCTTGTACTCCTGACGCCACTTGCCCTTGCCGTAGAAACGGCCAATGCCCTCGTGGTTCTTGTGGATCACGCTGCGCTTCTTCGCACCGTTCAGAGGCTCAGCATACTTTTCCTGTGAGTTCTGGGGGGCGCAGAAGTGAACGAATGGGAAAGCGACACCGGCTTGCAGGAAGCCGTCTTTGTATTGGGTCATCAAGTGGTTCTCCACCTCGATACCTGCAGGCATTCCCCAGCCCTGCTTCTCAATCAGCCGGAACATGTCGCGGAAGCAATCTACCACCAGACCTTCGTCCTTTTTACGGGCGTAACTGGCACCGACCACGCACTGGCTCACTACGTCGTAGGCATAGTAGGCATGGACGCGCTGCTTGGTGTCCTTCAGTTTTCTCGTCAGGTCAACGTCATCCATCGTTATCTGTGACAAAGAGAAGTCACCGCCGTGACGGTGAACGTGTGGCATTGCCTCGTGCATGAACGTCGTCCAACTCATCAGTTTCTGGTCAATCAGTAACTTGTTGCTGGGCTTATTTAGGACGTTGCAGATGGTACTCTCGCTCAGAGATTTTGGATCACCATTCTTATCCACGAAGTCGTCGGGATTCATCAGTTCGCCTGTCTTCGGGTCGTAAACTTCACCCAGTTCTCCGCACACGAACATATTGTACATTTCCGCAATGTTCGTGTTAAATGGCTTGTTGGGTAGTACCGCCAGACCGAGAATCAAGTGCTCTGTCTTCACGTCAACCTTTCTTGCACTTTGGTTGCCGAACTTGCCGCTGATAAGACAGCCGTAGCCTTCCTTCTTGTACTCGTTTACTTTCTTCCGAAAGCGAAGCGTACTCGTGGGGAGCGTATGTCCGTACTCTTCACGTAGGGCTGTAATGGCATTCGCCATCTGCTCCCAGTTGTATTTGCCGCCAAACAGCTTTTGGGCTGTTGCCGCACGCTCATACAAGCGGATGCAGCAGTTCAGTACACTGGCGTTCACCACATACTCCTTAATCTTCTCAGGGGGCAGGTCAAGACCTGCTTGCTCCCTGCTGTGGAAAAACGCCACCGCAGCCTGGTCAATCTCGTAGTTGCTGCACACCCAACCCTTCAGGTGAGTAAGGTCGCCATCGGGATAGAGGGCTTGAACCTTGGCTCTGTAATCGCGTGGAAGACTTTCAACGGCAACAAGGGCATACTGACCGGCTGCACCACCGCCACGACGCACCACGTCGATGCGTCCACGGCTCGCCATCGCCTTGTAGTTAGGGATGCTCATCACACCGCCATCTACAAGTTCACGGGCACTTATGCAAAGCCTGTTTCCGTAATACTCCATCTTCCCCTCCTTACTTCAAGTTCCTTGCGTAGTTCTGAATGGTAGGGATGTCACTCACAAGCACCTCTTCATAGCGATACCTGGGCGAACCTTTGAAACGTACAACACCCTCGCCCGTGGTCATGCTGATCTCCAGAACGGCACCGTTGTTGAAATACTGGCGCATGAAACGCTCACCGCTGTCCATTGTGTCGTAGAAGATCTCGTCTTCAGGAACGGCAGCCTCAACCCAGCCGCCCATTTCCTTACGGGCGACGTACTGGATCTTCCTTGCCAGCAATGTCTGGCACTCAAAGCACAGGGCCTTGTACACCATACGATCGGTGCAGTCGAACATCTTGGCGAGTTTCGCCTTGTTTTCTTTCGAGACCTTGATGGTTCTCGCACTTCTTGTCTTTGCCATAATCATTTATTTTATTGTTGTTATTGAATAATCATTGAACGTACATTCCACCTTGCGCAAAGTGTACTCCATAGCCAGAGTTCCAACAGCTGCTATCGTCAAGGTGTCCTCATAATAGCCCTCTTTAAGGATTGCCGCCGTGTCCGGGCACTCGTTCACTTCGTCAATAAACGCAGCGAACTTATCTTTCTCGGTCTTGTTGACCCTTACTACTGCTACTTTCATACTCTACTTATTTAAGGTTGTGTTTAATGTACTCACGGTCACGCTCCCACAAGGGCATTTCCAATGTCAGTTTCCTGCGTATCACATCTGCATGGCCTACCATGTCAATGGCCTTAATAAGCAGTTCTTCGTCACCGAACTTCTGGGCACGTTCCAGCAGAAAGTCCACAAGTTCCCACCGCTCTTGGTGCAGTTTATCGCATTCCTCTTTTTTCTCCATGCCCATGTCGTGCTCACGCTTTACTGTATTCCACAACTCTGCAAGCAACTTGCTTTCTCCGTGTTGCTTCCATTCCTTACAGAAAGTGTCCTTATCCATTTCACCCGCTGCCATGTAGATGTCATGCACCTTGCTAAATTCCAGTGCAGTGACCTCTAAGCCAGTGCGATCTTCAAACTCTTTTCGTGTCATATTTTTAAGTTTTAACTGTTAAAATTCGTCTATCTCGCCAAATTTTCGTACCTTTGGCGCGCCGTTCAATAATGAATGACGCTGCAAAGATATAGGAAATTTCCTAAATACAAAAACTTTTTGAGGATTTTTTCTCAATTAGGGCGATTTTTTTTGGTTTTGACTATGATTTTAGACAGAATAAAGCAATTTATCGACTCGAAAGGCATTGCAGTCAGTGCCTTCGAAAAGAGCATAGGAATGTCCAATGCCTCATTTGGAAAGTCCTTAAAGAGTGGTGGGGCCATCGGTACGGATAAATTAGAAAATATCCTAAGTGTATATCCAGAACTTTCGCCTATATGGTTGGTAACAGGGGAAGGGAATATGCTTCGTGAGAGCATACCACAAAAAGCAAAATTCACAGAAAACCCCAAAGAAGGCATCCCACTCATACCATTCAGTGCAATGGCTGGTGCCCTGACGGGGGAGCAATCTGTTTTTGAGTATGAATGTGAGCGTTATGTGGTACCGGCTTTCAGCGGTGCCGACTTCCTGATGCCAGTAAAAGGAAACAGCATGATGCCTACATATATCTCTGGTGACATCGTGGCTTGCCAACGTGTCCCTATGTCTGGCTTATTCTTCCAATGGAACAAACCCTACGTCCTTGACACGGCGCAGGGTGCAATTATCAAGCGCATAAAGCCCGGATCTGACAAGCAGCACGTCCTCATCGTTTCCGACAACAAAGAATATGATCCGTTTGAACTACCATACGAGGACATCTATGCCGTAGCCCTCGTCATTGGCATTATCCGACTGGAGTAGGGTACCCCTGATACCCCGTGAGGGGTGTTCCCCCCACCTAAACACATGGTCGGAACATAAGAAATCCCCTATTTATGGGGCTTTACGCCAGATTACACCCCCGAAAAAGTTGCACGAAAAGGGTCAGTTTCCTACACTTTACTCCGTTTTTTGGCTCGTTGCCCCCCCCTCACACGGTATGCGTGGGCAAGAGTTTTGTAACCCCAGTTTTCCGAAAATGTAACCCCACTTTGTAACCCCACCTGTAACCCCACCCCTCATTTTTCGCCAATTTCGCCCTCTGGGACCGGAACACGGACTTTTCCAGACCCACCGCCTTCTAATGCCATCAGAACACCGTTCAAACGTGGACGCAATATAAAGCCCACAGACGCGCTAAACGCCCACATACAAAGGATTTACCCACACGCAAACAAAAAAGGCCACACGCGTAAACGTGCAGCCCTCTGTGCGTAAATCTATCGTCCCACGGACGTAAACGAATTTGCCTCAAACGTAAAGCAAACGTAAGCCTATGTAAACGTTTCGTTTTGTGCCGACCTCATAGCCTCAACCCTCGCAACTCTTTGTAAATAAACGGCTTTCGGTGTTTTTCGTCCCCTCTCTACATTATACGCTTCGTTCTGTGCCCCATAGAGGAGTAATATCCAGTACCGCTTGAATTCAGGACGGGCCCAATATGTGAGAAATGGTGGCAAGTTGGGACGCAAGACTGGGAGCATCAAGAGCGAGGATAAAAAACGTGAGGAGTACAAGGAGGTCATATCGCTGCTGAAACGTGGTTACTCAATCAGGAACACAGCGAAACTTACCAGCACCTCAATATCAACAATCCAACGAATCAAAAAACAGTTTAAATTATGAAGAAAAAACTATTAGAGAAACTAATGGAATGGCTAATTATTGTAAGCCTTCCTACACCTACCGTCCCGACACCCAGCATTTGGATTGTTAAGGTTGATGGGAATAAGGTGTACATTGAGAGCACTAACAAAATAACTGCTTACATCAAGGCTAAGAGAAAATTTCCCAAAGCCAAGACAATAAGAGTCATTAAACGATTAAAATGGAGGGAAAGAGGTAATTTCAACTACTTCTAAACCACAACAAGAGAAGAGCGATTTTGATGTCGCTTTTCTTTTTTTATCTATGCGTCCTTCTTCAGCACAACCTGTTGTCCATTAATTGTCAGTATCATAAAAAAGCGGTTGATTTTCAATACAAATGTAAACCAACCGTTTTATAATTTAAAAGATTCTGTTGACAGCAGTACGGCAATGATAACTTTCATAAAATTATTATGGCCACATCACATATAATTCTTAAGCAGAGTCTGCGGAAAGTCCAGCTAAAAACAAAAGCATGGTGCAGCACCATACCTATAACAAAAAAACGCCTAATGGCGGTTTCTATTCAAATAAAAGTCTAATAATGAGGCCTCATCCTTCAATTTAAATGTTAGTATTATACTAATACCCATTTCATCATAAAGATTTGTTTGTATGAATTAATGGTGT
This sequence comes from uncultured Prevotellaceae bacterium, assembly GCA_900318065.1. Classification (GTDB taxonomy): domain Bacteria; phylum Bacteroidota; class Bacteroidia; order Bacteroidales; family Muribaculaceae; genus Sodaliphilus. The sequence continues at coordinate 13,898 of ONIY01000006.1, read as the reverse complement.
TTAGTAAAGATTAAAATTCTTCACGCTTCTTATCTTTTTCTTCATTTTCATCTAGCTTTTTGTTTAATGCATTATTTCGTGCTGAAATAAAAGAACTTAACTCTAGAATTAGATGCAAGTAAAAAACTTGACGCTCTTGTTTCTTAAGTTCTTTAATTTCTTTATTGATTGAAAGTATTTCATTTTCTATACTTCTATACTTATAATTCTCTCATCACACCAATCTTTAAGATTTCTCTAGTTCAACATTCACATAAACATTGCTAATTTGTTTTTGCACTTTAAATGATTAAATTCGTCTAAAATTGTCTATTTTAGTGTGATATATGCCATATTTGTGTGTGGCTAAAGATGTTTGTATGGGTGTTTATCTTAGGAGTCTGATGAGTTTTAGCAACTCTTCTTCATCAAATCTTGGAATGCCATCATATTCACCTTTAAGATACTGTGGTTGTAGTATCTTGTCAAACCGTGGATTATAGGATTCGTCGAATCGACTCAAAGAACTTATACCACTAGATGATTTGTTGACAATCCATATTTCATCGCTACGCAACAATTCATAACTCATTAGTGAACTATTGTGAGTCGTGAATATCAGTTGAGTTGATATCTCTTCTGAATACTTATAATAAAGTTCTATCAATTTTATCATTAATGCAGGATGTAAACTGCGTTCCATTTCGTCGATTATAAAAACTTTGTCGCCTTGTATGAAATCTAATATTAGGGGAATAAAATCGAATAGTCGTTGTGTGCCATCGCTTTCTTCACCGATGGAGAATAATTCATAATCATCAACATCAATGCGTTTATGAATAATCATTAGTTTCTTTGCGACAATATCTCCATCTGATATAGTTATCAAATAGAGATTATCTTCGAAACGGAGTGAACCAAAGGCTTCGTTTGTGTTTGATTTGGATAAATCTGTTTGTATTAAGTTTTTCAAATCCTGCGGGATTCCCAATTTATTGAAATCTACTTTTTCCAAGTCGATTGATGCAATGCCTGTATCAAAAAAGCGCAGTATTGCACCAAAACCTTCCTTTAGTTTGTTGTCGTCAACTGCTTTTAGCATACTACCCTGTTTATAAGGAGTTGCAGGGAAAATGGTCTTAAGTGTATTGATGAACCAAGCCAGAATGTTTTCAAGGTCTTCAATGTTCGATACATTATCATGAACATTGCGGCTTAAAACTTCATGGAGGAATAATGATTTTGGGGGAGTGGCCTTGGCAAATACTGTCAGGAACTGTTTTTCGCTTTCTTTCTTATTGAGTTTGAGAAGATATGAAATGTCGAAAGAATTATCTGCGTTTATGTTTCTTTCGAAAATAGAGTATTCTGTTTTTTTTGTGATTTGCTTTAGCCATTCTTTTGAAACTCGCTCTGCATTGTAACTAAAGCCGTATTCGTATTTTTTGTTGTTACACAAAATCACGTAGATGAAAGTGGTGTCTTTTTTCTTGTTTTCAGCATGTAAGCGGAAGGGGTGATATTCCATGGGATTACCTATTGGGGTTCCTTCGAGCACAAGTCTTTTCCCAAGATCGATGCCCTTGACAAAATTGCTCTTTCCGCTGGCGTTGGCACCAAACATAATAGCTGTCTTCAAAACAGTAAATCCTTTAACTGGTTCTACCTTGTGATGACTTTTTAATGTGCCCCTGCTGGGTTTCAGTTTGAAAACCTCTTGACCCTTGAAAGACAGAAAATTAACTGCCGTGAATTGCTGTAACATATATATAATATACAATTATTATTAAACATGGTTGCAAAGGTAACGAATTAATCTCATTTAAGCAAGAAAATGGTGGGGAACATTTTATATGGAGGATGCGAAATGTGATATTTTCACATTTTGCCAGCAAAATATTTTGTGAATTTGTGTATAAGTTGTAATTTTGCAGGCGAAAATTTAAATTAAAATATATGTATGATACAAATTGACAGAGAAACAAAAGAGAAAAGAAATAAAGAGTATAACATGAAAGCCAGAAAGTACCCTGCGTATTTGAGCTTGGCTGTACCTATTATCTTAGGTGTGGCTATGGGAGTTAATGATATGATGGGGGTAAATGTGTGGTTAAAAGCCCTTACTTACCTTTTGTCAATTTCTGCCATCAGTGCAGCCTTGCTGTTTTTGCTTAAGTTTATGCTCCAATCAATTGCTAAGTTTTATCCTGAACGAATTCTTTTCTGTGATCGATTGAAACCAACAACACGCATTCTTTATAGCAATGACAACACTTATACTGAGGAGCAGAGGACTGAAATAAGAGGAAAGATAATGATCCATAAGAAAATAGATCTCCAGAAATACAAGCCCAAGACCTATAAAAACAAAAAGTACGTGAAGCGTATTGATGAAGCCGTAATGTGGCTGCTTGATGTAACGAGGTTTGATGATATACGATTCGAGCAGAATTATCTGTATGGATTCTGGCGAAACCTAACGGCTGCGTTGTTGGTTGATGCCATACTGGTATTTGTAATGGCCGCAATTAACAAATGGTATTATGAGCTGCCTCTTGGAGAGCATCTTGCAGGGATAGGCCTGCTGATATTGATACTTACGATACCGGTAGCATGGGTGGCATATTGTAACGGAAGAACATTTGCCAAGAGAATGTATGATGTGTTTATGAACTTAGATGATAATGAAAATAACTATTTTTAGAAAAAGAATATGAGTAAGATTAAGTTTTATCCGGTAGATAATGGTGATACCGTTTTAATTAAGGTCGATAAGACTACCATTCAGATTGACGCAAACATCAGAAATAATGATGATTGTTATGATGTTATGGAAGATTTGTTGAACGAGTTGACAACTGACAGCGAAGGCAGGTACCATCTGGACTTGTTTATGCTGACGCACCCCGACGAGGACCACTGTAGGGGTATTGACACCAATTACTATTTAGGTAATCCAGATGATTACTCTGATGATGACTTGGAGGATGACCTCGTTATTATTGATGAGTTGATGGTGACACCAATGCTTTTCTCTGATGCTACCAGCACGCCAGCAAAGGCATTGAAGAAGGAGGCCAACAGACGTCGTAAGTTGTGGGATGAGGATTCTCCAGACAAAAACAAGGCAGGCAACCGACTTGTCATCATCGGATATGATGGAGACAAGAAGTATGAAAAAGTGCCTTCTTATATACCAGGGGAGACGATAAAGAAGGTGAATGGCAAGACCATGCCATTACTGGAATTCTTTGTTCATTCTCCATTCAAGGATAGTCTGGTTGATGGACGGGCAGAGTCGGACAAGAATGTGACATCCATCGTGATGCAAGCAAGGTTCAAATATGTCAGAACGAATACTGAGCCATCCGCGTTGTACCTGTTTGGTGGAGATGCCGATCACTATATATGGGAGGAGATTCAGAACCAAAGTTCTTCCCATAGCAATAAAGACAAATTAGACTTTGATATTTTCTTGGCACCCCATCACTGTTCTTGGACATACTTCAACGATGTGCCTTATAAGAAGGGAGAGACGGATGAACCTGTAGACTCGTCAAAGAATCTGATTAAAGACCACAAAACAAGTGGGGCGGTAATTATTGCATCGTCGAAGCAGATTAAGGATGACGATGACAATCCGCCTCATTATCCTGCCAAAAAGGAATATGTAAAACTGATAGGTTCGGACAAGTTTGTCTCTTTGGCTGAGGAACCGGACTCGAAGAACCCCAAGCCAGTGGTGTACGAGGTCACGTCCAGCGGTTTTCAGAGAAAGGACAAGAATCAGCAGACAGGTTCGGCAGGAGCCGCCGTCGGCAGCAGTGGAACAACGGGAAGAAAATCAACCTATGGCAGTAAGTAACGATTATCCGCAATTCAATGAGTGTACGATGAGGGAAGTCCCGCAATGTGTACAAAAAGATGTCAAAAGAGTCGCCAGAATGCATGGCGTCTCTTTTGATAATGTCTATTACCGTTATCATAGCTCTGTTGTAGTCAGGTTGGATTTGACGCTAGACCTACCGACAAGGTATGATGAGGCTACGGCATTGGTGCGAGCCGTGGAGCCTGTGTTTGTGGAGTTTACTTCTGATTATCCAGACAGAGTGCCACGTGCGTATATTGGCCGTAACGATTTTGATTTTGCCCATGCCCCTCATATCTATTGTGACAGGAACGGACTCAGGCCCATTTGCCTGTTTCGAGGTAACGGCGACGAGTGGTTTGCCAATATGGAGATAGAAGACTTTGTCAAGCATCTACGGTCGTGGTATGATGATTTGGCATCAGGAGTTAATATAGAAAACGGCGGAGAGTTTGAGCCATTGAGACTTGAGGGGTATACTGCAACCATCATATATGACTATGAGCAACTATCGGACGAGATAGGCAAGGCTGACGGCCAGCAGAAAGATATCTTTATAGCTGTTTGTAAGCTGTCGGAAAAGAAATTAATCAGACTGACAAGTGCTAACTTCTGGCTTTTGAAATTGCCCGGACTGGCTAAAAATGATATAATTCCCGGTTCGGTATGCTGGGATGGCAGTAAAAAGAGTTGTGACGGATATGATGTTGTAATGCCAAAGACGTATTTGGAACTCCAGAACTATGCCAGCAAGCATGGCGTGGAAATAGAGGATGCGGTTAATGGAACTATAGGTAGAACGAATGGCGATAGTGCGAGCGTTATTATTATCCTGGCGATAAGAAGAAGCAAGAAGCTGATAGGTGTGAATTCTTTCTACCAATTTGTGAATTTTGAAATAATGTGTGACACTGATAATAAAGGGAAATATGTGGTGACACCCACATCGAAGGTGCAATCCCACATGCATGAATCACCATTCACAAACAGGAAGGCGCACGAGATATCAAACTTGGATATGGGAATAAACCCATCCTTAATCATTGCAGGTTGCGGAGCCCTTGGCTCAAAAATCGCGATGCACTTGGTTCGTGCCGGTATCACCAATATCCTGTTTTCGGATCCAGATACGTTGAGTGAGCATAATCTGAGCCGTCATGTGCTCTTCGATGATTCGGTGAATAAGAATAAGGCCAGCGAATTGGAAAGAGTTACTGACCTTATGTACTGCCTTGAAGGGATAAAGGCAGGCTCTTCCCGTAAGGGCATCAAGTCAGTCTTAGAGGACGCGGACATCATGAGTCAGCGAAAGCCCGACTACCTCCTTGATTTTACAGCCTCGAAGGTGGTTAACAATCAGTTGGTGAATATAGAGAACAGACCGACAGCCATTAGTGCGGCTATATATGATAATGGGAGTTTCGGTTTGTTGTTGTGCGAAGGTAAAGGTGACGGGGCAAGACTGGATGACTTAATGGCGACATTCTATGCCCAATACAAGACCGATGATTTTGTTTGCAATTATCTAATGAGGGAGAAGGCGGTGTCGCAGGAACCGTCAGCATTATTAAATGTGGGGCTTGGCTGTAATTCGGAAACATTCATACTGGCGGACGATGTCATCTCATTGTATGCTTCAGCGATGAGTATTACGATTAAGGATGTCTTTGCGGGTAAATATCCTGATGGCGGCTGTTGGATATATAAATGTGACGAAGACGGAAGCCTGACAGTTCAAAGAATAGAAGAATCTCCATACTATAGTTTTGATGCAAGCCCCTGGAAGGTTCGTATAGGTGAGCATGCATTTAAGGATATAGAGGAGCAGACCGAGGCGGCTGGCGGATATGAAACAGGCGGATACCTTTTAGGACAATGCAATCTTAAGACAAAGACGATACATGTCATAGACACTATTGAGGCGCCAGAAGATACGATACATAGAGGAGACTATTTGGTCTTAGGGAAAAAGGGCGTAAAGAAGAAGCTGTCGCATGTTGAGCGTCGTTCCGGAGCTACGTTCGGATATGTGGGCGAGTGGCATTCGCATCCTAATGGCCCTAACGACTTTAGTGAAACCGATTATGAAGAGTTTGATAAAAAAGCGGAGGAAATGATGGCTAAAGGTGTGACAAAGCCAATATTGGAGGTGCTGGTGGCTCCTGCTGGTATGAGTTGCGTGGTACTGACTCTATATTAGCATACTTGGTAGTTGAACAGCTTTGTTTGTGTTTCTGCAGATGACGATTAGCCATATCGTTACTGGTATCACAATGATATGCCTATAAGTTGTCTCCTATTGTTCTTGAAAGCAACCTTAGTTGACTCTCATACCAGCTCGAAGATCGTCCAGTTTAATACTACGTTTTGCACCTCCATAACTGATAATCTCAATCATGTCAGGCATAATGTTAACCTCCACGGGGTGATACTCATCATACTGATGGCGATAGTATGCATTCACAAGACTCTATTCCAGAGCCTGATATATGTAGTTATAAACTACAATAGAGTGTTCATCGTCTTTGGGATTGTGGATGTTTTTCTGACTACAATATACTTCAGATAGTACAATGCTTTTCTAAGTGTAAGATGCACTGGATCGCGGTATGGCTCTATTTCAATAAAGTTGTAGAGGCACCATCCTTTCCTTGAGAGTAGAATACGATGTCTATCTAAGTACCAGGGAAGAATTTTTCTGGATGATATGAAAACATCATTAGTGCGACATTCTTGATCCAGTTTGTTCAACAGGACGTTCTAACAAGTTCATTTGCTCCAACACCTGCATAGGTGACAACTTCTCCTTTTCCCTTGCGAACGAACTATTGGTTTCTGCCAGATAGTCTATATTTTTTTGTATTGTGGAGAAGGGGCCTCTATCAGAGGCCTATAATCAGCGGAAATGCATGTATTTTATTGTGTTTCCCCTGAAAATAGCATAAAAAATAGTCTATAATCAGCGGAAGAGCACAATTAAAGATGTTGCAGTTATAACCAGTAAGCACAAAAAAAGATAGGGTCAGTCACGTATGACCAACCCTATCTCATCATTAAGATTCAGTTCTAAATTCATTTAGAAATTTTGCCTTCAGTTTGTGTTGCTTAGCTTCTTCGCTTCATTCTGTCTTCTTTGAGCTTCCGGTTGATTGTTTCTCGGCGACAACCCATGATCTCTCCAATTTCCTCTTGTGTGAGTTTGGGATTGGGGTTGAAAGAGAGCAGCAGCTTTATTCTGTCGATTTCGTCGTCAAGTTCCAAAACATGTTTAATCTGTGTCTCATTTAGACCAGCTGCTTTCATTCTTTTCTCAAACTGTCCAACATCGTCAGTCTTACCTGGAGTAGAAGCTTTACTTGCCTTAGTCTCGATTGGCAAAGCCTCAGCCTCGCTACAGGTTTTACGTACTTGAAGTGTTGATAGGGCTCTTTAACCATCTTGACAACCAACACGGTATCGTCGGTTGGAAAATTGCGTGAGGACACTTTCTTAATCATGGTCTTACCGTCTTTAGCTGGAGCCAAAGCAATTACACCTGTTGAGAATTGAGAAATCTCGACCGAACTAGCGGCATCTGAAGTTGAGATCGGTTTGTATGGATTGTAGCCTTTCACAGTGTGGTTCGCTACGATTATTGTAAGGGTTATGCCTTCCTGACTCAACTCTTTTTGCAGTTTTTTGAGTGCTCTGAAGATATCATTCACCTCATGGTGGTTAGTGGATCTTTCCGCCATTTTCTTCAAATTGTCAAGAATAACTACGCATTCAGTGCCGCCTTTAATGTTCTCACGAATATAGCTAATGAGAGAACCTATACTGTTTATTTCTGACTCCCATAGCAAATTGGTTGGAATATCTATGTTTTTTAAGCGCTCTTTTAACTCTCTTATCTTCATCTCAAGGTCTATATAGAGTACTTTAAGTGGAGAATGATTTTTCTGTTCATTCTGAGAAATAAATTCGAAGTATGCACCTTTTGCTATATCAATCGCCAATTGCATCATGAGGAAGTTCACACACCCAAAGGGAGGTCGTTGGATAATCAGCTCAGAAATGTTGGTGCTAGATTGAAATGTTTGGTGGAAGGTCTAATCGAGTTAGGTGGCTTTATTGTTCTGCTTGGCAAGGAAAAGATTGGCAAGTCAACATTCTGGAGTCGTATTCGTCTCCTGGCTTGATTTAGACTCTTGACGTATACGCCTTGCATACTCCTCCTTCTCAGCACGCTCAGCTTTACGATGCTCAAATTTGAGGTTCTCAAACTCAGTCATACTATCAGCCTGCATTCGGTTGGTCTTTCTTTTAGCTCTCTCTTCGATATAGTTGCCCAATGACCTGCATCCCGCCTTAATGCCATGATATATTAAGGTGCCAGCTGCAAGAAGTGCAAGAGCCACTCCTGATTTTTTGCTATTCATCAAATCTTTGAGATCTTTAGGAATTCCAAACAGTGCCATAATCTTGTTTTTTAAAAATGTTCTTAACTAGTTTCGCCACACAAGTTGCTGCAGCGAGCAAAACGATTGTTCTCACTTGTGCATGTGTCGTCGACTCCTTGCGTGCATTAACAAGGTCCTTGACCGAGTCAATGCCAAAATTCTTTTTCTTAGTCATGTTAGTATAATTAAAATTCAACATCCTCAACAATCATAGATGCCAAGCTGTTTGGTAAAATACGCTCATAAAACTCTCGACAGCCTTCGGAAACGATAACTTCCTTTATTGGGCAACCAGTAAAAACATCATTGCCAAACATCTCCAGAGAACTGCCCAAGAATCGTACTTGCTCAAGATTGGTGCAACCAGCGAATGCTTCATCATCCAACTCAAGAAGAGACTCGGGGTTAAGTGTGGTTAAAAAGCGATCCTCCCATCTTTTACAGCACGTAAGCCATAACTGAAATTTATTGCATCAAATTTCTCTTGGTTCTCAAAATCCTCTTCATCTATGCCTTCTTCAATTTCATCCTCAATACCATTTCTGATGCCATTAAGTGCGTATCCAAGCTCAATGCGTAAATCATTAAGGTCATTACGAGATTGATATGGTAGAGAACAGATTAATTTGTCATCTTTATTTAAAAGATTTTCTATATGTGGATAATATGATTGAAGTCTTTTTATTATAATTTTTTTAGAATCTTCGTTCGCCTGAGTTATAGTTATTTCAAGAATTGTATTTGCAAGTTATTGTATTTCAATTTATTTCCTGCTAAACGGCAGAAAAGTGATTGCGCGAATTCTTTAAATACTGATAAAGATGATTATTTAATGTATTTAACTTTTGTAAACCTCAAAATAGGTGCATTTGTGCATTATGGAAAACATTCTGCCAAGTGGAGTAACCGACTATACCAAAGGTATTTTCAACGAGGAGAATAATTGCAGGATACAATTTATCACACAATATATATGCTAAACATTGTCAATTATGAGATTATTTCTCAATTTTTATTGGCTATATCTAACAAATTATGTATCTTTGTCAAAAATTTGAGATATGATTACAAATTTTACAGTCAAGAACTATCGGTCATTTAAGCAGGAGCGTACGTTCAGTATGGAGGCAAGTTCCATTAAGGAACATAAAGAGTCTGTCATCAATAAGGGCAAGTATAGCCTGCTCCCACTGGCTGTTTTTTATGGTGCTAACTCAGGTGGTAAGAGTAATTTGATTCAGGCCATATCTACTATGCGAAGCATGGTCAGACGTTCTGTGCGTCTGAATGAGGGTGATGCGCTACCTTACGATCCTTTTGCATTGGATGAAAACTCTGACTCGCAAGCTACGTTGTTTGAGATACAGTTTATAAAAGACGAGGTGCTTTATCGTTATGGTTTTGAATACAACAAAACCGACATCATCTCTGAGTGGCTTTATGAGAAGCGGTTTGGCGAGAAAGAGTACGAGCTCTTTATGCGCTCCTTTATGCGCTCGCGAGACATCATTGAAGTGTCTGCGAAAAGATTCCCTGAAGGTCACGGAAAAGAAGATTTGACCAACTCGAATCGTCTCTTCCTGTCGCTTGTGGCTCAGCTGAAGGGCGAGAAGTCCAATTCCATATTAGGTTGGTTTGGAGAATGTAATGTACTTTCGGGAATCGACAGCGAGGGCTACGAGGCATTTACACTTAGAATGTTTTTGGAACATCTGAATGGTGCTGACCAGGCTCAGGAGTTCTTCAAGACCTTGCAACTGGGCTTTACCCGTTTTTCGGTCAAGAAGGTTGATATTCCCAAAGAAGCCTTGGAAAGTGCCCCCAAGTCGATAAGGTCACAATTGGAAAAAGACATAGCCACGGGTAGTTTCGTTGAACCGATAACTACTCATAATATCTATGATGAGAATGGACTTGTGATTGGTGAGCGTAATTTCCATAAGAACCAGATGGAGTCAGAGGGAACAAAGAAAGTGATAGAAATTTCCGGGCCGATTTTCGACACATTGAACGAGGGCAAGACACTGATTGTGGATGAACTGGATGCAAAACTGCATCCGCTTCTTACTCGCAATATTGTGCTTCTGTTTATGGATCCAGAGAAGAACAAGCATGGAGCACAGCTTATCTTTGCCACTCATGACACCAATCTGCTCGATTTAGATATTGTTCGTCGCGACCAGATTTGGTTTGCCGAGAAAGACAAGGTGGAATCTACTGACATCTACTCACTTGTGGAATTCAAGGATGAGGAGGGAAAGAAAGTCCGCAATGACCGTGATATCAAGCGCGATTATATTCGCGGACGCTATGGTGCTATACCTTTCATCGGTAAATAAAGGGTTGCTATGGGATATTCAAGAAAAGAAGAAATCGCAAAGCTGAGGCGGGAACGCAAAGAAGCCAAAGCTGCCAAGAAACGCAAGGAGAACATTCGCGAAAAACTCGTGCGTTTCCTCATAGTCTGTGAAGGTACGAAGACAGAGCCGCACTACTTCGAGGCTCTTATAAATAATTACATCTCAGCCGTTCGCGAGGTGACGATTGAGGGCGAAGGCAGGGCTACGGTAGCTTTAGTTGACAGAACACAGGAAATCAAGACAGAACTGGAGCGTAAAAATGCCATGTCTTTTGATCGTGTGTGGGTCGTCTTTGACAAGGATGACTTCGACGATTTCAACGATGCCATCAAAAAAGCCCACAAGTTGGGCTTCCAAAGTGCATGGACGAATGAAGCATTCGAACTATGGTACTACTTACACTTTGAGTATCTTGATACAGGTATTGGCCGCGCAGATTACATAAAAAAGCTGGAAGAAGTTTTCAGGAAGAATATGGGTGACAATAGCTTTAAATACAAGAAAGGCAACCCCGATATATACAGCCTGCTTCAGCACTATGGCCGTGAGGATCTTGCCAAGCGCTTTGCCCAGCAGCTACGTGGACTTTATACAGGCACCGACTATGCAGCCCATAAGCCTTGCACAATGGTAGATAAGTTGGTAGAGGAACTCGAATACCCCAGATTATTACTAGAAAAGAAATGAAAAAGGAGGTTTTAGATAAAATGAAAAAGTTTTTTGGTAAGTATTTTAAAAAGCTGACTTATGTTTTTTTCAAGCCATTATATACATTGCTGGCCTTAAGTCTGGTCTTTTTTACATATGCCGTAAATAATGATCTTACACTTGATAGCGTGGCAAGAAAATTTGAATGGACATGCTTTTCACAATGGCTGGAAACAAACATACCAAGTTATTGCTCATATATTTTGTATGTCTCTATACTAATAGGATTAGCATTTTTGCTTCAATGTGCATCAAAGTTTCTGCCGAACATTGATATGCCAAAAGGAAACATTACATCAATAGAACCTGCAAGTGATGGTATGATGATTACTTACTTCGGCCTGTTCTTTTTCGCACTGAGTGTCAACAACGCCCAGGCACTGATGATAACATTTATACTGTTGTTCGTTTGTTTACTGTTCTCGAATGTGTATATGTTCAATCCACTATTTAGTATTACCCAATACAAGTTTTATTATATCACTTTCAAGAGTGGGAAGAAATGTCTGCTTATGTCTAAGGAAAAATTCGCCTATGGAGATAATGTAGAATTTACGCAATTATATAAACTAAATGAGTTCACATTTATAGATTAATTATGGATTATTTGTTAGCAAGAATTGATACGCGGAAGAAGGCCAACATGAGGCTCGTTTTGTCTGACAATACGACTTATCAAGACGTAGCTCTTGACAAGTCTAGAGAGTATAATGACGAATACAAACTCCATGAGGGGGAATGGTTTGCGGTTGAAGGGTTCAGAGAAAAGCCATATTTCAAGACTTGGATTGAAGAACCATTTAATGCTGGTGACTACTCGCAGTTGCAGGTGGCAGAATATTCTGGGTTAAAATTTCTATGTGCAGTTCAAGACGGAGACAAGTTTATGTTTCAGCGTCTCTTTTCCGGCAATGTGTATGAAAACAAGACATTCCTTTCATTCTCTTTGGAAGCCGAACCTCAATTGAGGACAGATAACCAGTTAGTAGTAATAAACAAAGAACCTGACGCCGTTTATCATCTGACAGAGAACAAACTCTACTTCAAATCTATTCCAACTGTAAAACCGCTATTTCCTGGAATAGAGGAACTTTATAAAGAGGCGACAAATAAGGAAGTCGAGACTTTCCTACAGTTAGATTTTATTCAACTTGGTGGGGAATTTACAGCAGATAAGGTTAAAACCCCAAATAGAAGAAATATAAAAGAGGCTAAGGAGATATATGACAATTACACAGACGATGACAAGAAAGCACTAAAGGCATATGCTCAAAAATATCGTCCTGGGTTGAACTATAATCCTGGTGCAGATGTGTGTGAAGTAGCCAATGATGAGCAATTGAAAGATTTGATTTATTGCATTCTCCAAAGATATTATACAACGGAAATTGGTGGAAAGATGCGTGTTGCTCATTCTGTTGATGACATGTAACAACAATTCCTATCATGATACAGCTTGAGTTGTTTCCAGACTTGAGAATAAAGGATAATGAGAGGTTGTATGTTATTGGTAATGGTTTTGACATACACCATTTAATAGAATCAAAATATGTTGATTTCAAGAAGTGGGTACAGAATAATAAAGATACCCACTTGGTGAGTTTAATGGACACATTTTTCAGCAATGATTGTGATTTCTGGGCAGACATAGAGAACGCTTTGGGCGATTATCGCGAGAATGACATTACGAACTTTTGTGAACCAGATAGTTCAGACGATTTCAAATATGATCATCCAGGACAGTGGCAAGCAGGATTGGAAGACAGTATTCCTACTATTTTGGGAGAAGTGATGAATGACTTCAGAAATGCCTTCATTGAATGGGTAAAGAGCATAAGCATTGGGGGAATAGAAGCTGATTTGGAATTACCAACGTCTTCAAAATATTTAACATTTAATTATACAGAGACTTTGGAGAAATGTTATCATATTCCCGAAAAGAACATATTACACATACATGGGAGTAGATTGGTTAAAGGGGATGAGTTTGTTATTGGTCATGATAATTATCGTGATACTAATGAGCCTTATGGTGATGATGGAATACTATTACCGTATCAAAATGCTTACAGCGAGGTAATTGAGATTATGAACCAATGGACAAAAGTACCTATAGAAAATATTAACCGATACAAGTGTTTCTTTCAATCCCTACATAATTGCAAAGTAATATGCATAATGGGACTGTCCTATAATATCATTGACATGCCTTACTTGATGGAGATATCATCTTTTGTTAATTCAGATTGCAAATGGTGTTTATATTACTTTAGCAAGAAAGACATGGAAAATGCACAGAAAACTGCTTCATTTTTAAGATTGAGGGATTATTACTTGAAAGTGTTCGAATAATTTATCACATTAAATAGATTTTTATAACTATGACCCACCAACCAAACAAGCACTTCAACACCTACAAGGAGGGACTCGATTTGGAGTTCCTGAGGGAGTACTGCATGGAGCATGGGGAGTTGCATGGGATGGAGCGTGGCAAGACGCTGGAAGATGCGAGCGAGTTGTCAGGATTGGTCAAACCCTCCGTAA
>ONIY01000095.1 GCA_900318065.1 uncultured Prevotellaceae bacterium | reverse complement strand
GCCGTTACCCACATGGCGGGCGACAACATGCCCAGCGACATCGACCACGGTCAATACCTGATTGGCGGGCAAACCTTCGATTCGCAGTCCTCCAGGCTCACCCAGGACGCGAACATGGCTAGTCTTAGCTTCGGCAATGCCCGAATTGTTCGCAAACGCCACAAATGCTTTGACACGCTCTGGTTCATTAGGATCCAAGTCAACATAATCATTGCCTCCCACCACGATGACATCATCCACTTTACGGATAGTGAAGTCGCCATATCCGTCAAGTTTCTTGGTGATGTCCTTGCCGTTGAGCGTAACCGAGTGGATTGTCCACGTGGGGTCGGCAGTCACATTAAGACGCAGCGGCTCGTTACATGTGACCCTCAAGGCCACATCCCCAAGGTCGCTCTGCTTAATGACAAGCGTTGTGTAGGAATTCATTGGGACGAAATAGGCATCAATTTGTGTGTCGCCTGCAACATTGTTTAGCATAAACATGCCCTCGGCATCGACCTGGCTTAAAACATCCGTTCCGTCAACATACAGCGCAGACAGTTCATAACCCTCATAAGGCTGCACCACAAAGTCCACGTCACAGCCCAAGGTTACGCGCCATTGGCCATTAGGCAAGGGATTAAGATGCTGTGCTGTGACACATCCCATAGTGTCCTCATAGGCTGTTACCGTGATGAGACATTCTTTTCCTATTGCGGGAATTGTCAGTTCCAGTTCAGCCGGTTCACTCACGAGCATACCGCTGGCCTCGGCCGTAGCGGTCACTGTGACGGTATAATCATCCTCGGCACGAGGGGCACTGTAAGGATTTGTCACTTCCTCTCCGTCAATGTAGAGTTTGACCATGCCTTCGCCCGTTGCAGTGATGTTAACAGCATCGCTGGTAATCACATAATTAATGTCGGGGCTGGGTGATGAGACTGACGGCGGCAAAGAGGTGTCCAGGAAAATCGAGAATCCGGTCTTCATCGGGTAATATAACGAATTATTCAATCCACGCCACTGGTAACTGAGTGTGTCACCGTTCTCGTCTGGAGTGCCCCACTTGAGGTAGGCCATTTCTCCAAAGCCCTCATCGCTGTTAAAATCCATACTAACAAGTGCTGTAAAATCGGCGAGGCCACTCATTTCAGGTTCATTATAGCCTTCCACAACCACCAGAATAGAACTGTCTATCGTTAGCACCGTGGGGTGACCCTGCTTATCAATCAGGTCAAAAAGAATCAGTCCCCTATCGTTAGAACACTCAATGGGCTGCAATTTCGCTATGCCTGATGCCAGCAGTTTGTGCGGTTCTTCGGGCAGGGTGACATAACCGCTCTCACTATATTGAGGTATCTCGTCGAGTTGATATACCTTGCAGGTCATGTTTACCGTGTCGGTCACATGTAAATTCGAGACTTCCATGGCAATGCCACGCAGCGGGTAAGGATTCTGTGGTTCCTCAAACGCCTGGGCAATGCCGTCAATTTTTACTCCCGATTTTTTTCCCGCATTTTTTCCAAAGTACCAGCCATATTCATTGTTCCCACTGGGATTCAAGCCGTAGTAAGCAAGTAACTGGCCTGCCTGTGTGTACGCTTCAAGAGAGCCATCCATGCCGCCAAAACAAAAGTTCTTGCCAGACCTCAACAATTCGTAGCCAAGTAACATCCCGGGATTGTTGGAGGCCGCAATCAGCGACGGATGTTTCTGGCGGGGCCACTCACCCTCTACCATGCCACCTAAGAAAAAGGTGTCCAAATAATAGCCAGGTTCATCTTCCTCAGCAAGAAAGATGGGAACAGAATCTGTGACACCTTCACTATAGCTGACGGTTACAGAATCCACTAACCTAATAGTGCTCCATTGTCCACCCTGTTGAACTTTCCAACAGGGAAAGACAAACTCGTTGAAGCCCTGACATATTCCATGGAAGGTGTATTCCGCTCCTGGCACCATGCATAGATAGGGAACATTCAAGTACTGGTAGTCACCACTTTTGTCAACTACTACGGCTCCATAGAATGCACCAGCTGGACGATGATAGGAAACTGTTGGTTTCCTGGAAATCTTGTTGGCAGGCACCATAACATCTTGCTGCTGCGCATTGAGCTTAATAATTTCAGGCTGGCTGGCTCCATCTTGCTGCGACAACGGTTTCATAGGCACAAAAGATTGAGCCGATGCCATGGTCGTACTCAGTATCACAACAGCCGCGACCCACAGCCAAATAAAAAACACCTTTCTCATTTTATTTCTCTTTTTATTATACATTTTACATTCTCACTCATTGCAAAGATATTGTGCTCATTAACCATCTGCAATACCCATTTGGGTGTTTTTCTTATCGTCTGTATATCAGCATTTAGTCCAGTCACACTTACTGACCGCCCAAAATGTGGTTGATGATGACGTTGATGTCGGCGATGTTGACCTCACTGTCGCCGTTGACATCGCCAATGATGGCCCAGCCATTACCATAGGGGCTGGGCACACGGGA
>ONIY01000001.1 GCA_900318065.1 uncultured Prevotellaceae bacterium | reverse complement strand
AACAAAATCGCCATATCCAACGTTGGGGGTTAAACCGATATTCGTATCTTTCATCTTCACTTTATCTCGCATTTGACATCCATTTGCGTCAGAGCATTTATCCACTCCGCACGCTTGGATTTAATAGACTCAAGAAATGGCATTATATCGTCACCATAGGCTCTGGTGCTTATGAAATTGAGCTGTTGTGCCTTTTTGCCATTGATTATAGCCGTTTTGTAGTGGTGAATGTCCCACTCCAGTAAGTTAAGAGTCTTGCCGTTGCCATCGCTCACGAGAAAGTCCAGGATATATTCTCCGTTGTTTTCAAGCACTTGGTAATTGCAGCAGGCATCAGTTTTTGCCCTTTCTTCGAGTTCGTCAACCTTCATTTGCACTGCCAGCTCTGGAGTTACTTCTTCGGCCAAGATAACTGCTACAGTGAACATTTGGCTATAGTTGTCGAACGTCTCATTCTCAGGAATCCATTCTTGGAGATAGTACAGCTCCATAGGATGAGTGCTCCACCTTAGCACCATTTTCTGCCCATTAAACTCGATGGTGTTCCCTACGTTAAGATAGTCAACAATTTCCTGTGAACTCATTGATGCACAAGAAAATACAATTAGCAATAAGGATAGAATATTTTTCATTTTCTCTTCTTTTAAGTTATGGAACAATGGCATCGTTTTTGCAGTATCGCTAGAAGTTAAGGATTTATCACTTCAATGATGGTGGTTATTGCAAAATGGTTGTTTACTCCATGTTTTTTGTATAGCATTATGGGCCAACCACTAGGGTCGAAAGTCCCTTCTTGCTCATCAATTAAATCATCGACAGGGCTTTTACTTTGCCTTATTTGTTTGTTCTTTAGATATTGTTGCCATTTCACTGTCCCAATCTATTGATTTGAGATTGTCAAGAAACTGATTGTCATATTTTCCGCCTTTCTTGAAATCATCTATCAATTTATCAACATCACAGGTGGAATCAATGTTGCATTTCACCACAATGTAGTTTATTATAGCATTTTCATCAATGTTGTGGCTTAAATAATCCTCGAGCATTGTTGCTGCTATGTTATACTTGTTCATTCTTTCTGTTTCACTATTAGCAAAAAATCCTTCACTCATGGCTCTAACTATTTTGCCATCGGTAGTGTATGTCTTGCCGTTCATAGTTGATCTTGTTGTCAAAACAGAATCAGGGACTGTCGAAAGAAAATTCAAGGCTTCGGATTTCTTGCCTAATTCACTATAGATAGTCATTTTAAGTTGAACCAGCAATTGATTTTCGTAAATACTTTCTCCCAAACTGTCAAGTGTCATTAGGTCGGCAATTAAGATTGTGGAATCTTTGTTTGACTGATAATAAGCAACAATATCATTGTTGATCCTATGATAAATATCTTGAATCTCTTTTGATTTATCTTGTGAAGAGGTCGTGCTGTTGCTGCAAGCCAATAGCAAAAATGGACTTAATGCAGCAATGAATATTATTAAGTGTATCTTCTTTCTCATTTTTTCTTGTTTAAATTGTGGAACGATGGGTGATTTTATGGCAGAAAAACTAAAGGGCAAGCCGCAGACCTATATGTCGAGAACGGCTGTTTGGTTTAACTGAAATGCGATATGAAACACGGCATGCAAAGGCTTCAAAATCCCAATGTCCGTCCCGCACCACGCGTTCGTGGCTAAAATCAGTTTTACTTCCATCATATTTATGCCAATTATCTTGACACCACTCCGACATGTTTCCACTCATGTCGTATATGCCGAGTTCGTTGGGATACTTGGTGGCAACCGAATGGCTCATGCATTTATTGTCTACCATTTTATTAGACTGTCTGTCCGTATGGTCCCAGTTAAAATATCCATTCAAGAAAGAATCTCCGCTATTTTGCCAATACCACCCCACGTCGTTGAGGTTGTCGCTTCCAGAGTACTTGTATCCTTTGCTATGATTGCCACCACAAGCAGCGAACTCCCATTCGGCCTCGGTGGGCAATCGGAATTTTTCACCAGTGAGCTTATTAAGCCTACTTATAAACTCTTGGCAATCGTCCCAGCTCACGTTTTCAACGGGCCTCATTAAGTTGGTGCCATAATCAATGACACCACGAAAAAATAATCCAAAAACAGAATAATCTCTTTCCCCATTGCACCAGCTGGGGTTCTCGCCCATTACCGCCATCCACAGTTCTTGTGTTACCTCGGTCTGACCGATGCAGAACGATGGCACTGTAACCTCATGGGCAGGCCATTCATTATCGACAGCATCTTCGCCCTGCTCTGCCGTGGCACCCATCAAAAATGTACCACCATCAACTTCCACCATATTGAAATTAACTCCATTGACTGTAAATGAGTGAATGCTGTTTTGTGCTATTTCACTGTTCGAAGTCAAGGTCTTGACTTTTGGTTTTAAACGTGACAATGAATCAAGATTAATAGCACGAACTGTATCATTAAAATCAAGAATAACTGTCAATGGAAGGCAACTGTAGCCAACGACTTTTTGGGATCTTACTGCTGGGTATGATACAGTTAATCGCGTTCCGTCATTAACGTTGATGCTGAAACGTCCATCAAAATCGGTTAGTGCTGAAACGTTACCTATTTCATCCTTAACTTTAGCGTTTTGAATTGGATCTCCTTCTTCATCCAACACTATTCCAGTCACAATATTTTTTTCAAGATAAATCTCAAAACAGTTGCCATCAATGCGACCTCGAAGAGTCTTATAGGTTGGATGCTTGACTCTAAGCGATTTATCACTTTTTTCAAGCTGAGTGATATTGAAATAACCTTTGGAATCGGTAATAGTGCTTTTGCCCGATGGCAGTGCCGTGACAGTGGCACCAACCAAAGGCTTGCCTTCGACACTATAAACAGTACCAAACACTCCTTTGGGCAGATTATCACCACAACACAAACCAGACATGAAGTTGCATATAGATATTCTTAACTGCTGAGCATCAATCGCTACCTCTACTTCACAGCCACTATATTTAACAGATAGAGTGTCTCCCAGTTGCGCATCTATCTTAAAATGACCTTCTAAATCAGTTGCCACACATTTGTTGGTGCCCTTAAGACGAACAGAAGCACCAACAGCTGGTTCTCCCTTATTAGAGGCATCAACAACCAAACCAGTAATTCTCTTATACGACTTTGCACCCTGACTTGTTGATTGCGCAGCCATAGTGATACTACTGCTGCAAACCAGCAGCAGGAATGACGCTAAAAAAAGTGGGATTTTCTTTTTCATTTTTTCTTGTTTAAGTTGTGGAACGATGGGGTTGGATTGATGATTATTTTTGTGGGTGCTTCTTGATGAACTCGTCGCGGTCTGGGAAGGTGTGACCAGTGAGGTTGTCCATATTTACAAATGACACCGAGTCATTTAGCCACAACTCATCATATCCTCGATATTCTTTACTCTCTACCTTTGAATCATGCAGTTCATAGACATAATTGCTACTACCATACCATGCATAAGACAGACATGATTCAGTCATATATCCTTTCCTGAAAGTTTTAATGCCAATAACTCCCGCTGAAGTCATCTTAGCTTGAATAGTGTCAAATTCTGCTGGAGTGATACCCACCGAAATGATTACTGAATCCAGTTGACTTTTACTTTCCTTATCCCAAAAAGCGCCAGCTTCCCAGAGTCTATTCACGTTTAATTCCACAATCTCACCATTTCGCATCTGGAAATCGATACCAGTTGAGTCCTCAAGGCAACTGCGTGTATAATTAATCAAGTCACGCATTTCTGGCTCATGGTTCAAGTAATTCTTTTCCATCATCGCCGCTGTAATAGGCTCTGGCTTGGGCAGCATAAAGTAGAACAAGAACCACAATGCAATGTTCAGTATATGTCCACCAAATATAATTTTATGCAATATTGTGCGAAATGTGAGGGAACGGAAAAACGAGACAATGTAGACAATCAATAGTGGCAAACTCACAAAAAAGAGCCATGTCAAAGCAATCAAATACATCTCCCAAGCATCGGTATAATCGACTCTGTCGTAATATTTTTCTAGACCAATTGTTACTACTAAGACTGTTACTAGCAGCACAACTATCAGCTCAAATATTCGATATGAGATGCCTAATATTTTCTTAACCTGTGTTTTCTCCATTTCACAAACTTTTTAAATAAAAATCCAGCAATGCAAAGATATGGTTTATTTTGGTGAAGTGAAAGATTTTATTTTTAAAAGGAGACTGATTTAATTATTTTGATTGATGAGGTTTACAACGACTTTCACCATCACGTCTTTCTCGTTGGTGCGGCTTTAGGCTATCATTAGAGTGAGCTTTGTGAGCAGCTTTGTGAGCAAATCGCAACATGGCAGACGTTAACCTGGCGAAAAATCGGGCAGCATTTTAATTAGTCGAACAGCCTCTTGGTCAAGTTCTTTATTAACCGAACGTACCACCTTGACTTTTCCAACCTTACCCGTCTTAGTAACCACAAATAGAATGATCACTTTTCCTTCTATTCTGTTTTTCAATGCTTCAGGAGGATATATCATGTTATCTTTAATAAATTTCATTAAAGCCACGTCACCACCAGGGAAAGAAGGCATGTGACCACTTGAATGAAAAACTTCATCATCTTTGTCTTTATTGTGTTCATTTTCTATATAATACGAATGAAGGGAGTCTGTCACTTCTTGTGAACTCATTGAGAGACAAGAAAACATAACGAGCAGTAGTGTGAATATCTTTTTCATTTTTTCTTCTTTTAAGTTGTGGAACGAAGTTTTTGCATTGATTTAAAATGAAAGTTCATTTGATTACAGCAGCAGTTACTGCTGGTTTTGGGCTTTTTGATACTCCTGGGCAAGGGTGTTGCGCAGGGTGGGACCGTCCATTTTGAGGTATTTCTCCATCGACTCGATGGTGCCGAGCACGTCTTTGTTGCGCTTGTAGTAGTCGATGACTTGCAGCATCACCTCGCAATACATCGCTTCGTCGGTCTTTTTCACGTTGAACTCGATGGCGTGCTCGGTCATTGCCGCCATGTGGGCCGCAAACAGCTCAACATGTCCCGACACAGCATTAGAACTTACCACAAATGAAAACTCGTCGGTGTTAGTCATCCAAACCACCAAGAACTGCATCACTTGCTTTTGCGTCACATCATTGAGATTTGCAGGCTGCTCGAGGTACCACTTCGCCAGTCGCAGGGCATCGCCGCGGTGCTGGCGGCATCCCTCGGCGGTCCCAATCTCTTTGACGCTCGGGATATTCATTTCATGGGTTTTGAACAGTTTTGTTATCACCGTGGGTTCTTCCTCGGAGGGAACGAGACGGTTATGTGGAAACCAAGCCGCAAACTTATTGAGTTGGTCCTCGCCTTCTTTGGTGTCGATCCATTGCTTTGTCTCGTCCTCGGCTCCTGGCGACATGAGCCACATGTTATAGGCAGTCCAGTGGCCGTCCTTGATGAGCTTGCGATGGTAGTCGAGCAGCGACAGGTTGTAATAGCCTGGAGCCACCGAGTCGATGTGAGCGAGCGCATCTTTGCGCAGGTGGGCAATCATCGCCACGGTGAGCTTCTTGGTCTTCAAGAACTCGGCAAGCGCTGGCGACGCCATGGTTCCCATCTCATACATCAAGGGGAAAGGCACCTGAACGTCGGTAGTGTCGCTGTTAATGTTGATGGTATTATTATTTGTCAAAGTGACATGCGCCTTGTTCCCGTCCTCAATCTTTATGTTTTCCTGGAAGAGGTTGTAGATTAGCTTTCCCATCTCCTCGGCACGCTGAGTGCCAGGCTGCAGGTTGCACACCACCTCGGCATAGACGATGCCCCACAGTGGCTCGGTAGATTGGGCATAGAGCAGTGCCAGACGGTAGTAATTGCTGGCAAAGTCGGGCTGCACCTCCACGCCACGTGTGTAGCACTCAA
The DNA here is from genome assembly GCA_900318065.1 of uncultured Prevotellaceae bacterium. GTDB lineage: Bacteria > Bacteroidota > Bacteroidia > Bacteroidales > Muribaculaceae > Sodaliphilus. Next base: position 95,866 of record ONIY01000001.1, on the reverse strand, counting down.
CAGCCTCGTTGTAGCGCTTGTGAAGCAGGTGGATGTTGCCTTTCTCGAGATAGAGGTGACCCGAACTGGGGAAGCGCTTGAGACCTTCGTCATAGGTCTTGACTGCCGCTTCGGGATCGCCCAGCACATCCTGTGCGTTGCCCACCAGCTGATAGAGCTGCGGCTCGCACTCGGGATGCTGATACAGCTTGGGACCATCCTTGACAATGCGCTTGAATTCGCCAGCCTTATAATAGGCAAAGAGTTTCTCATATTGAACAATGTAATTGTTCTCATATTTCTTCTCAAGTTTTTCAAAGATTTTGATAGCATCTTTGGCTTTGCCGTTGTCCATGAGGTGGATAGCCTCTTCAAGCTGCTCACGGTCGGCATTGTTGATCAAGTCGATAGACTTCTGCGCCTGCGCTCCAAGCGACCACGCCACGGCGCACAGTAAAATCAGTGTTTGGAGAAAGGATGTTTTCATATCATTTTTGTTTTTAGGTTGTTACTATATATTTTCAACGCCACTAAGTTAATCATTTTTCTTTAGAACTATGCGTTGATTATAGTGTTTTTCTACATTTTTTTCAAACTCTTGAATCTTTTGGTAAATGCTGGCGGGCCATTGGCCAGAGTGCTTCTCGAGGCGAGAAATGACCTTAACGGTCTTGCCATGGGGCACAACAGTCCAAGTGAAAGTGCCAAAAGGCTCCTTAACGACCATTGCCTCGGGCTTGTTCTCCAACACGTAGCCATCTGGGATGATGAATTCTATCTCCTCTTCATCAACATAGCCATAACGGATAATGACATCCTGCTCACGTTTCTCGTCTTTCTTCACGGCATGGTAATTCTTGTGCATAGGGTTGGCGGGGAGGAAAATCCTGTTTCCAGTGACGGTGCCATAATGTATGTTATCCACCTCAGCATTAATGGTCATGCATGGAGCGCTCAATGGGTTCTTTTCCTCCACAATCGACGAACTCTTGAATGCGCCACTAGGAGCATAAATCATGCTTAGAAGCTTCTCCCTGAATTTCTTCTCCTCAAAATAGCGGAGGGGAATCTTGTCTTCATATTGTCTGTAGAACGACTTCTGCACAAGGCTCATCGATGCGGTGCCATCGGCAGCAAGGTTGACGGAGACTTGGCTTCGCTGAAGGTTCAGGCTATCGGCATATTGTGGCAGAGTGACAAACTTCCCACCTCCGGGAGTGGCCAATAAAGCATCATGGCCGGCAATGTCATCGTGCACATACCCAAGAGGCAGCGACGGGTTGGTGCATTCCACCCAAATTGTGTCGTTGCCTTGCGGCACGCACAAAATTGCGTGATTGCACTGGTTGGCGATGGCGAAGTCGGGAGTCAACCTTCTGTTTTCGGTGCTGATAATCGTGAAATAAGACGGTATGCCCACCACGTCCAGCATGGCGCGCATGTAGTTTGACAAGCCCTTGCAATCGCCAAAACCAGTCTTTTGAGTGTATTCCACAGGCAGAGGCTTCAGCCCTCCAATCCCCAGCTGAATGCTCACATAGCGTGTGGTCTTCTCAAGAAAACGATAAAGCACATCTATTTTAGAGAGGTTGCTGGAGCAGGTGTCGGTCATCGCACGGATTTGCCTCTCAAAATCGGGAGAGAACTTAAAATCTTTTGACGCCAGGTTGTAAATCCAAGCGCCAAACTCCTTCCAGTTAGTACGCTTTCCTGCCACTCCACGATATTCAAAGGCTGATGAGGCAAAAAACACTCGCGGCATCAGTTCACTCAAGGAGGCAGAATAAGATCCTGCATCGGGAAACTCCAGATTGCTCGCCTCAACAGTGTATATCTTACCACCGTTCTCGGCAGTTGACTCTTGGATTTCTCCTTCGAAGTTCACTTTTTTATAAAAGCAGTCGGTGTTTTTGGGCAGTGACAATTTATAATACGCATGCTCCACTTTCACATCACGGCTGTGGTAAGGATAAGGCAAAAACGAGGGGTAGGTTACCCATCCACCGCTCATGTCAAGTTGCCATTCCCAAGTGATGGTGATGGGATAGCATGGTGGTGTGTAGTCAAGAAGCATTCTGTAAACATCGGTAGTGAAGTTCTCGGTAAGCTCGGTCTTGGTCAACTCGCTCTTTTTGAACTTGTGCAGCACTTTGCCTTGCGCATTAACAGCCGTGCCCTCAAACTTCGCTAGTTTCTCGTAAGGACTGCACACGAGCGCTGTGTTGGCCATGTCCTTGCCACGCTCATTGTTGATAGTGAAACTCAGTTTCTCGTTTACTGTTGCGTTTGTCCTGTCCTTGACAGTCACAACAGTAGAAGCCTCGTTCACAACAATCACCTGCGCTCTGGCGGCCACAGCAACCAGCAGTGACAATATGATAATGATTCTTTTGTTTCGCATGATTTTTACTGTTTCCTCTTGAGAACAATCATGTCCTTGCTGTGTTTTGCCATATCGTCAAAGAACATCTTTAAGCCAGTATATTCCTCGGCAGGGAACAGCAAGCGGTTGTTGGAAAGACGGCACATCACTGAGATTGTATTATTTGTGACCTGCGATATGATCTTCAACGCAAATCCTTCGCTTTCGGTAACTTCAGCTATGGGCTGAGGAGTTTCCTCCACTTCCCAACCTTCAGGGATTGTAAATATGATGCTGATGCTGTGGTTCTCCTTGTATGGGATATCGATAGGGAGGATGCGAGTCTCACTCTTGAAGGGCGATTCGCTCACAAGCGGGAAAATGAGCTGGTTGACATAAATTTGGTCGCCAGTGGCGGTTAGCTGCTGAGTGAACTTTATTGTCTCCTTTACAGGCTTGGTAAAGTCGTCAATATCCTGGATGGAATACTCAAGGATTTCTATATTGTCATCACCGAATCGTTTCTGCAAGAACTCGTCCTGATCTTTTGCGTCGCGGTATTTATCACGGATGTCTTCGGCCTCAGCATCTTGGTAAACGCTTTGGCGAGTCGCGGTAAGCAGGCCATTCTCCTCAATGCTGGCATTGATAATGCAACGTGAAGTGGCAATGTTTTTGCTGGTAAGGTCAACCCACAGGTCATGGTTCTTGGAATCGACAATACGGGCATTGTTTACTACCATGAGAGGATTGAGCACATTAATGCCGCTATGCTCCGAAGAGCAGTCAACACAGTCAAAGTCAGTGCCATTGGGAATCACAACCACCGTGGTCGTCAAGGTCTCCATACTTGGACGACTGGCCATGAATGGACCTTCGTCACGAGTGCAAAGCACTGCTGGGTGGGCCTCGATGCTGGCATCGTTAAGCATGGCAATAAGCATCAGGTTGAGAGTGGTATTGCTGGCAGAGCCGTCTTTCAAGGCTTTAGAGGCCGATGAGCCTGTAAGAGAGATTTTCTCATTCCATTTCACGCGTGACCTCAACAGCTGGATGATGGCGTTTATTTTCTTAGTACGGTCGGTTATGTCATATATTCCCGCCTCCTGCATCTCTTTCTTGAGAGGATTTTTCTTCATCACATCACCGAAGTCATCGTCATTGAGCAGTTGCTTGTCTATATCATCCCATTTGACGGCAAAACTCTTATAGGCGACACCAGGGAAATTAATACCCACAATCTCAAAAGCCACTTTTTGACCATACACTTTGGGGTCGAAGACAAACGGCTCCTTTCTCAATGCAGGTAGGTTCTTGCCAGTGAACTCATATCGCGTGCCATAGCATTTTATTGCCTGATTCCCCAGATAGAAACTCATATTCACAGTTTTTTGTTCCACGTCGAGATGATAACGTCCTGTCATGTTCACACTTTGACGGAACCACTCAGGAAACGCAATCTCATAAGTGGTATATGCTACGGGAATGGAGGTCTGCACATCCCAGTCACGCACATTGACAAATAAGTCGCTGTTGATGGTATATTCATATTCTATCACTGTGCCCACCTCTACCTTTGGGAATGTCACTTTCATGACACTCCGCTTCTTGCTGATGTCTTCATGGGTAATCATGTCTTTCGACACCTTATCTTTTACAACCTTGCCGTTCACAAGATTGAACGACGTGCCTTTGAAGTTCTCTACCACCTCACGTTCGCCAACTCTGTTGCCGTTGGAATAGTAAGGAATATAAATATTGGCATATTCTTTGCCCTCGTTCTTCAAAATCTTGATGCGACATTTCACTTGGCAATAGAGTTTGAACTCTCCCGCCACAATATCATAGCGTTGTGAAGTGGTTTTGCACAACACCACCGCCTCGGCTTCAGGGTCGGGCGAGTAGTTTGTCATGCTCATCTCTTCCTGGGTGGGATTGCCCCACTTGAGATTAGGCTTATCAAGTGATTGAGCATTGGCAGTAAAACTAAACGCAAGCGACAGTAAAGCAAATATTAAAAGAATCTTTTTCATATCATTTTTGTTTTTTGCTATTATTATCAACGCTAATAACTTTATGATTATTATCTGATTGGGTTCTTTATATTCCAAATTTAGCAACAGGTGGAAGGTGAAAGGTGGAACGATTTTAAGTGTAAAGTGTGAAATGTTAAGTGTTAAGTAGCGCCTTCGGCGCGGGGCACGTGGCACGTGAAACGTGGAACGGCGGTGAGGAAACATTAATCTCACAAAGCTGCACCCTTAATCAATGCACAATTCATAATGCACAATTCAGCTAGTGAGGAAAATAATCCTCTCACAAAGTTGCATCTATCGATGTCACAAAGCCTCGCAAGCTCGGAATATTTTAAACTATCCTGCGACAGCAGGCTTTGCGACCACGAAGTGGCAACTTTGCGAGAGTATCGTTGCGTAGGTGCTTCCTCTTGACTCGCCTGACTCACTTGACTCACCTGACTCACAACAGGTGGAAGGTGAAACGTGGAACGTGGAACGGCGGTGAGAGAAGAATTCGCCTGACTCAGTTGACTCAGTTGACATGTACTTTGTCCTTCGTTCCCTCTTTGTCCTTTGTATTTTATGATGTACGCGCTCATGTGCACAAAGGTAAAGGAAAGGTTTGCCCTGAACAACATTAGAAAAACAAGAAAAGATTCTTCGGCACGTGGAACGTGGAAGGTGGAACGGCGGTGAGGGAACAATTCTCTCACAAAGCTGCACCTATCGGTGTCGAAAAGCTGGCTTACGCCAGTTGAACAGAATATTAGAAACGGTATCCGATGGCAAGCTGTATATTGCCATTATAAACATCACCAGCTTCAAACACTTTTGTCAAGCCCATTGTGTAACGACCTTGTACAAAAACGTTATTGGTGATGTTGTAAGTAGCACCTAACCCAAGTCCTACATCTACACTTCGCACTCCATCAAAATCATCAGTATAAGACTCAGTTCTGCCATTGACTTTTGCTTTAGCTGTTGCTTTGCTGTAAACATTAAATCCAATTTGTGGACCAAAGTCGATGCTCAATTTAGGAATAGCATAAAACCTCAGCATTATAGGCAAATTGATATAGTTGAAATGAAAACTCATGTCGGCTGAACTGTTAATATAAACTGGTGTGTCAAGATAATCAGTCATATCTATTTTTCCACCCTGAGCAGCAAATACTATTTCAGGAGCAATAGAAAACTTATTGGTGAAATAATACTCCAAAAATGCACCTACTTGATAATTAAACTGCATACCATGTGGTAGGTCTTTCCCCCAGAAATTAGTCAAGTCCACGCCCACTTTTGGGCCATAAGTGAATTTCTTCTGCGCCATCGCAGCACCAGCAGTCAACAGCAAGCACATTAGTGTGATAGTTATTTTTTTCATAATAATATTGTTTTAAGCAGTGGCGACCAACATCAACGCCACTAATTTAAAAATTTACCTTTTTATAAAAGAAAACTTGCCGAACTTGCGAGGCTTTGCGACCACGGAGTGGCAACTTTGCGAGATTATCCCAGCGTGGGTGTAGGGACACCGCCTGCGGCGTAGGGATAGGGAATCGGTGATGGAGGATCGGTGAGGCAATTGTTGGGGGCACAGCGTTTGCGTTAAATACTCTTTTGCCATGTGCTGGCGCACATGAAAATTAGGGAGCCTTTGGCTCTAAAATTGTTTGTTTTAAAATCTGGGCGCTAAAGCGCTAAAATAACGTGAGTTCGACGAAAATAAGTTGCTGTGTATCAGCTGCAGTTGCGGTACCCTTGACTTTTGCGAACTCTCACTTATTAGTTTGCTATTTCTGTGGGATTATAACGCAAGAGCGAATCAGCTTATCGCCCAGGTCCATGACCTTGTGTGTGTTACGGAAAATGGCGTCGCCCGAGGCATTAAAATAGTCATATCCTCCAGAATTATATGGATTGACTTGAGAGTATTTCCTCACCCGAGCATATATTTCATTGTTCTCCACCATGAAGCTTTCGACACAGGATGAATGGTTGTTGCCAGCACCTGTCTCGGCATCTTTGTATTCATACCAGCCAAGCTCATCGGTAAGGTCGTAATATTTGTCGCCCACCTTCATGGTTGCCCTATTTACCTTGTGCTCGTCGGTTTTGTAACCACCCAGGCACAACTGTCCATTAATGACGCATGCACAAGAAATGACGGTGAAATGATCATCGACAACGGCATTGGAGTTCATGGCATATACCCCTTTGTCATCGTAGTTTGAGCCAAGAAGATACACATTGTCGCCAATTGCGTTAATGTTAGTGTGAATAGGTTCCACTTTTATACCACTCACCTGATAAATCTCTTGGCCATTTTTCTTAACAACCCAGTAGTCGTCCTCGGGGGTTGATGATTGAAAATATATATAGGCCTGGTAAAAATTACCATTGCCGTTAACTGTAGCCAAGCTATAATAAGGGTGACTGTTGTCAAGCGCATAGTTATATTCCCTTGAGTTGCCATTCTCGTCAAGGATGACATACTTCTCTCTGTTGCTGCAGGCATAGAAGTAGTTGTTGCCTGAGCTGGTAACATTTACCCACCAGGAGTCTCCAAGGTAATCATTCAATAGAGTGACAATATTGTTGCTGGTGATATTGTCTCCGTCAAATTTCATCATCCTGTAGCCGTCGCTCGCCTTGCTGAAAAGCATCATCTCGCCATTGTGCAGGAACAGATGCTTCAATGTGCCATAGCTGTCGCCTATTGAGGTGGTCTTGAGCTGACCATCGGCAGTGTTCATTGAGTAGATTGTGCTGCCCGAGAGAGCCACAATTTTCACGTCTTGGGTCTGGGGACTCCACGGTTCGTCGTTTTTGTCTTCGCAGGAGAAAAGAACCAGCGATAACGCTAATAGTAGAAAAAGTCTTGTCTTCATAATAATATTGTTTTAAGCAGTGGCACTTCGTTTGACCTAAATCCTAATGAATGGATTGGGTTATAAGAATGTCACAAAGTTAATGATTTATATTCATTTTGTGTCGCGGTTGCAAATTTATAAACATTTTTTCAATTTACCCCCCCCATTTGTTAAGATGTGTTAAGATTGTGGTTTTGCCTGGGTTTTGTTCAAAAAATCCGTTTTGGTCCATTTGGGGGCATTTGGCTTGCGTGTCAAGCCACTTACCTCGATAAATAATCCCTGAATAGCCCTTCTACTTGGAAAAAAACTCGTAAATTTGCACCGAATATTAATACAATCTATTTTATTGACCTGTGGGAAAGAAGAAAAATTTGCCTCTGCTTGAGGACTTTGAGATAACAGGAGTGGCAGCCGAGGGCAAGAGCCTGGGTCGCTGGAACGACCTGGTGGTGTTCATCCCCTATGGAGCGCCAGGCGATATTGCTCGGGTGAAGATCACGCGCAAGAAGCACAGCTATTGCGAGGGGGTGATTGACGAGCTCACCAAGCCCAGTCCGCTGCGTGTGGAGCCCAAGTGCGAGCACTTTGGCGTGTGTGGCGGCTGCAAGTGGCAGCATCTGCCCTATGACTACCAGCTTCGCTGCAAGCAGCAGCAAGTGGTCGACGCCCTGGAGCGCATCGCTAAGGTGCCTCTGCCCGAGATTTCTCCCATCCTGGGGTCGAAGAAAACCACCTTCTACCGCAACAAGCTCGAGTTCACCTTCTCCAACAAGTGCTGGCTCACCACCGAGCAGATGCAGAGTGGGGTAGAGTTCCCCAACCGCAACGCCGTGGGGTTCCACATCCCTGGTGGCTTTGACAAGGTGCTCAACATTGAGAAATGCTGGCTTCAGGACGACATCAGCAACCGCATCCGCCTCTTCTTGCGCGACTACACCCAGCAGCGTGGCTACACCTTCTACGACATACGCAACAACGTGGGCTTTATGCGCATGATAATGGTGCGCACCGCCAGCACTGGCGAACTGATGCTCGTGGTGGTCTTTGGCGAGGACAACCGCGAGGCCATCGACGACGTGATGGGTGCTCTGCGTGAGCAATTCCCGCAGATTACCTCGCTCATGTATGTGGTCAACCTCAAGGTCAACGATTCGCTTGGTGACCAGGAGTTTGTGCTCTATAGCGGTCGCGACTACATCGAGGAGGAGATGGAAGGACTGAGGTTCCGCGTGGGACCCAAGTCGTTCTACCAAACCAACAGCGAGCAGGCCTACGAACTCTACAAAGTTGCCCGCAACTTCGCCGGGCTCACTGGCAACGAGCTCGTCTATGACCTCTACACCGGCACTGGCACGATAGCCAATTTCGTGTCGCGGCAGGCGCGTGAGGTGATAGGCATTGAGTATGTCCCCGAGGCTATTGAGGACGCCAAGCTCAACTCCCGCGTCAACGGCATCGACAACACCAAGTTCTTTGCCGGCGACATGAAAGATGTGCTCACGGGAGAGTTTGTGGCTCAGCACGGCATCCCCGATGTGATGATCGTTGACCCGCCTCGCGCTGGCATGCATGAGGACGTGGTGAAGGTTATCCTTAACGCCGAGCCCGAGCGCATTGTCTACGTGAGCTGCAACCCCGCCACTCAGGCACGCGACATAGCTTTGCTCGACAAGAAATACCGCGTCGAGGCAGTCCAGCCAGTGGACATGTTCCCACACACCCACCATGTGGAAAATGTGGCACTGCTGCAAAAGAAGTGTTAAGTTGCGCCTGCGGCGCGTGGAACGTGGAAGGTGGAACGAGGAACGTGGAAGGTGGAAGGTGAAACTTGGAAGGTGGAACGAGGAACGTGGAAGGTGGAACGTGGCATTTAAGGGAACACGGCCCGGAAAACCCGGAGAACCTGGAAGCCCCGGAAGCCCCGGATAACTGAGAACTGACAACTGACAACTGTGACATCGTGAGAGGGATTAAAGGATATATCTTGTCGTTGCTGATGCTGTTCATTGCCGTTGCGGCATTTGGACAGCAGCCTGGTGATGGCTACACTCGCATCAAGGGTGTGGTCACCGACTCGGTGACGGGCGAGGGTATGCCCTTTGCCCAGATCTTCCTGCTGGGCTCACAAACTGGCGCTCTCACCAACGAGCAGGGCGCTTTTACCATTGTCACTGGTGTGAAGTTCAATAAGCTGCGCGTCTATGTTGTTGGCTATCAGCCACAAGAGATAGATGTGCCACTTGGCGAATATACTGAGCTCGACATCAAGCTCGTGCCCACCACGGTGATGCTCAACGAGGTGATAGTGCGCAAGACGGCTAAATATGTCAAGAAAGGCAACCCGGCGGTGGCGTTTGTTGAGAAGCTGCGAGCGCGCCGCAACATGTACAACCCTCACAGTCATGACTTTTACAACTATAGCAAGTATGAGAAGGTGACGTTTGGCTTGAACAATTTCAACTCCTCGAGTACTAAGAACCTCATTGCCCAGAACTTCAAGTTCCTGAAGGACTATATCGACACCTGCGACATCACAGGCAAGATGATACTGCCGCTGTCGATGCAGGAGAAGGTGTCGCAGGAGCATTTCCGCAAGTCGCCCTCTACCCACCGCGAGGAGGTGATGGCAACCAATCATGCCGGCATCGACGACCAGCTCGACACCGAGAGTATCAAGAGGTTTCTCGACGACATCTTCCGCGAGATAGACATCTTCAGCAACGATATCACCTTCATGCAGAACCGTTTCGTGAGTCCGCTCTCAAGCATTGGCACCGACTTCTACAAGTTCTTCCTCGACACGGTGGTTGTCAATGGCGTGCCCAACTATGAACTCTCGTTCACGCCATTTACCAACGAGACTTTTGGCTTCACTGGCCGCCTATATGTGCCTGCCAACGACAGCACTATGTTCATCTCAAGCATCAAGATGAACGTGCCGCACAAGATCAACCTCAACTATGTGAAGAACATCTACCTTGAGCAGGACTATATCAAGGCGCCCGATGGCTCGAGGCTGAAGGTGCGCGACGACGTGATGGCCGAGTTCCAGATTGCCCCTAAGACCCCCGAGTTCTATGGCCGCAGGCAGACGTTCTACGACGGGCACAACTTCAAGCAGCCTAAGGACATGACCATCTTTGACAGCGACGGCGAGGTGATCAACAGGCAGGTCAAGGAGCAAGACGAGAACTACTGGGTGGCTCACAGGCCTGTGGTGACGGTGAAAGATGAGCACACGGTGAAAGACATGCTGGAACGCCTCAGGAAGTCGAAACTGTTTTACTGGTGCGAGAAAGTGGTGGTGACGCTGGTCAACGGCTACATCAACACCAGCCGCCTGCCCAGTGGGAGCCGTTTTGACATTGGTCCCATGAACACCCTCATCAGCGGCAACTCCCTGGAGGGAGTGCGACTGCGCTTGGGTGGCATGACCACGGCACGGCTAAGCAAGCGATGGTTTGGCAAGTTCTATGTCGCCTACGGCACTCGCGACGAGCGCTTCAAGTACATGGGGCAGCTTGAGTATTCGTTTGTCGACAAGAAGCGTCACTCTAATGAGTTTCCTGTCAACTCGTTGAGGCTGATGCACCGCTATGATGTCGACAAGCTGGGGCAGCACTACTTGTACACCAACCCCGACAACATGTTTCTCGCGCTCAAGCGACAGAAGGACGACAAGATGATCTACCTGCGAGAGACCACGCTGGAGTATAAACTCGAGACTCAGATGGGACTATCGGTCACTGCCAGCATTCAGCACCTGCGGCATGAGGCATCGCGTTTCCTGCCGTTCGTCGACGGCAACGGCACTGCCTTTGGGCACTACAACACGGCAGGCTTCAACGTCACTTTGCGATATGCTCCAGGCGAGAAGTTCTACCAGACGCGCTCGTTCCGCATCCCCATCAACCAGGATGCCCCAGTGTTCACGCTATCTCACACCTTCATGCCGCGTGGCTTCCTGGGTGGTGACTACACCATCAACAAGACCGAAGCAGGCATCCAGAAGCGATTCTGGTTCTCGGCGTTTGGATATACCGACATTATAGTGCGCGCAGGAAAAATCTGGAGTACAGTGCCTTATCCCGAACTGATGCTGCCTAATGCCAACCTGTCTTATACCATCCAGCCCGAGTCGTTTGCGCTGATGAACGCTATGGAGTTTGTCAACGACCAGTACCTCTCGTGGGATGTGACCTACTGGATAAACGGTGCCATCCTCAACCGCATTCCGCTGCTTAAGAAGCTGAAGATGCGAGAAGTGGTCTCCTTCCGCGGACTGTGGGGCAAGCTCACCGACAAAAACGACCCAGCCCAGCACCCCGAGCTCTACCAGTTCCCCACCAATGCCGACTGCTTGAAGATGGGCAAGCGGCCTTACATGGAAGTGGGCGTGGGACTCGACAACATCCTCACCTTCTTGCGAGTAGACTACGTGTGGCGCATCAACTACCGCCACAACCCAGGCATCAACCGCAGCGGCGTGCGCATCCAGCTACACTTCACGTTCTGAAAACAATTGTCTTGAGCGAGTTAACAACTCGCTATACAGAACTCCAGTGCAATAGGAGAAAAACAATAACGCACCTCAACATTGAGATGCGTTTATTGTGTATTGTTTTGTGTGTTTCCTTACTTCACTATCTCCACAGTTGTTGTGGTGTTGATGTCGTTGATTGAAATGGGTATTGCAAGGACCAGAGAGGTGTTATCGTAGCTCACCTTCTTTAATTTCTTGCCGTTGATTTTCACTTGGGCTGGTTTTTTGTCGCAAGCAGGAATGATGATTCGGTAGTCTTTCTTAGCGCTGCCCATTCCTTCGCCTCTAATGGTGATGGTGAGTTTGCCCGCCTCGGGCATGGCGTTGAAATTGATTAGGCGATGCTTGCCCTGGGCGAGTGTGCCAGACGAGTGCATGTCGTCGTCGAAAAGCGTATAGCTCGAAGCCTTGTCGCTCTTGTAGTAGAGTATGTCAAGTTCGTTGGGGTTGTAGTCGCCCACGTTGTCCATCGTGTAGCATGCCTGCGGAATAAAAGCACCTGCGCGGGCAAAGAGCGGCAGCATCTCGATGGGAGCGTCATAGGTTATTGTTGTGTGGCCATTGTAGCGCTTCTCGGGATTGTTGATGTCAACCCAAGTGCCCTCGGGGAAGGTGATGTCGCGGCTTGTGGCGCCTTGCTTGATTACTGGTGCCACCATCACGTCGTGGCCCCACAGATACTGGTCGTTGATGTTGTCGTAACGGCTCATGCAGTTGTCGCTCTCGTAGAATCCCAGTGGTCGCACCATGGGAAGTCCCATGCTTGCGTTCTCCCAAGCGAGGGTGTAGTTGTAGGGCAACCAGCGGTAGCGCTCCTTGATGATGTACCGTGGCAGGTCGCCATACTCGGTGTAGTGATAGGGCTCGGCAATGTCTTGCGAGTGTGTGCGCAGCACTGGCGAGAACAGTCCCAGCTCGAGCCAGCGGATGTAGAGCTCGCCATCGCGTTTCTTCTCAGGGTCAAGGGCAAAGCCTCCCACGTCGTGCGACATGTATCCCAGACCGCTCATTCCGGCGTTGAGCATGATGGTCACTTGCGGCTCCAGGCCTCCCCACGAGCGCGACACGTCGGTCGACCAGGGGAACACCGAGTAGCGTTGCAGTCCTGCCGTGCCGGCGCGCATCATGATCATGGGTCGGCGGTCTGGATAGTTCGCCTTAAACATATCATAGATGAGCTTGCTCCACTCGTTGCCGTAGTAGTTGTGATATTGCTCGGCGGTCAAGCCATTGTAATGGCGTATAGCCTCGGGGTGCACCTCGGGCTCTCCCAGGTCGCCCCACCAGCCTGTCACGCCTTCCTCGGTGAGCGAGTGGTAGCGGTTGCTTAGCCACTGGCGGGTAGCGGGATTAGACACGTCAAACATTCCGCCTTGCCCAACCCAGATGGTTACTCGCTGCGTAGTGTCGGTGCCATCGGTCTTGCAGAACATTCCCTTGGGGTCGAGCTCGCGGTAGTTGTCGATGGCGCGGCCGTTGGTGAGTACATAGGGTTGCGAGATGGTCACTACGTTCACTCCCTTCTTCTTGAAATTCTGAAGCATGGCGCGATGGTCGGGCCACTGCTGCTTGTCCCACTCCAGGCGTCCCATGTCCTGCTCCTTGCCATACCAGTACAGGTCAAACACCATGCCGTCGAGAGGGTAGCCCTCGTACTTGAGCGTGTCGACCACGCCCTCGCTCTCCTGCTGGTTGTGGTAGCCATATTTTGAGGTGATGTATCCCAAGGTCCACAACGGTGGCAAGTCCTGACGGCCCACCAGCCAAGTGAAGTTCTTGACCACGTTCTCCACCCTGCCGTGACCGTCGATGACATAGTAGGAGATGGGTTGTGGTGACGTGGATTTATACTCAATGCCGTTCTCGCCCAGGTAGAGCGACGACTTGCAGAAGTCATCGAAAAAGATGCCATAGCCCTTAGATGAGATGATGAATGGCATGGTGATGCCCATCTGCTTGATGCGCTTCTCGCCCGAGACGTAGCCATAGTTCTGCTTGTTGTAGTTGATGAGCGTGTCGCCAGCGAGGTTGAGCGAGTAGCCACGCTCACCGGCGCCGTAGAACGACTCTTTGCCGGTGTGCAGCAGGCGAAGCGTGGAATTGTCGCGCTCGCACAGGTCGGTGATGAAATAGGTGCCACGGGAGCTCACCTGGATGCTGCCCAGCTGCTTATCGCACAGCACCCGCAAGCCAGTGGCAGTAACCACTTGTGCCATGTCGTCGCCCAGCTTGCTCACAAGGGGCTCGGCGCTGGGAGCGCCCTTGAGCGCCTCCTCGCTCAGGAGCGAAGGCAGCGCATTGCCGCGCCATCCTGTGGGTGCTACTTCCACCTTGACAATATCGTCGGTGATAACAGAGATTGTGATAGTGTGCTGGCGCTCGTTGCTGGTGAGCGTGAGCGCTGGTTGCTGTGCCATAGAGGTAATGGCCACAATGGCAACAGCGATTAGGGTAAAGATTGAGTGGAGTCTCATAGTTATTATTGTGCTTTAGATTTATTTTAGGTGAGTTTCTTTTCTCTTGGAAATGCAAAGATAATCATTTTTTCGTTTTTCAGGACAAAAAAATCGCACTCATTATATATTTATCGATTTGTAACCTTCAAAAACACTTCTGTTGAAAAAAAGATTGAAAATAGTTTGCCCATTAAATTAAAAAGCAGTAAATTTGTTACGATTACAAGAATTTGCTATGAAAGGACAATTAGAAAACTATTAACCATTACAATATACTTAATTAATGAGCTATTTAAAATTTGATAAAAACTTGATTATAAATCTTGAGCAATCCTTGACCAAAGAGATTCTCAGGACCAATCAATCAGGGGCTTATCATTGCACAACACTTGTGGGATGCAACACCCGCAAGCAGCATGGCCTGCTGGTGATTCCCATCCCCGAGATTGACGATAACAGTCATGTGATGCTGTCGTCGCTCGATGAGACAGTGATACAGCATGGGGCGCCTTTCAACCTGGGCCTCCACAAGTACAAGGGCAATGTCTTTAGTCCCAATGGTCACAAATACATTCGCGAGTATGACTGCGAGCGAGTGCCCACCCACACCTTCCGCGTGGGCGGTGTAATAATGAAGCGAGAGAAGATTTTCATCACCAACGAGAATCGCATCCTCATTCGCTACACGCTCGTTGAAGCACATTCCAAGACCACCTTGCAGTTCCGGCCCTTCCTGGCATTTCGCAATGCCAACGACCTGTGTGTCGAGAACTCGGTTGCCAGCCAGGAATATCGTGAGGTGCACAATGGCATTGCCACGTGCATGTATGACGGATATCCCACTCTCTACATGCAGTTTAACCACAAGCCAACCTTTGTCTTCGACCCTCACTGGTACAAGGGCATTGAGTATATCAAGGACATGGAGCGAGGCATTCCTTACACCGAGGACCTCTATGTGCCTGGCTACTTTGAGATTGAGATCAAGAAGGGCGAGCCGCTCATTTTCTCGGCTGGCATCGACGAGGTGAACACCCGCAACCTAAGCCGCATGCATGATGATGAGGTGAAATCGCGCACGCCACGCACCAGCTTCTATAACTGCCTGAAGAACAGTGCTAAGCAATTCTATCTCACCAACGAGGATGGCAACTACATACTCGCAGGATACCCCTGGTTCAAGATTCGCGCCCGCGATGAGTTCATAGCCTTGCCAGGTTGCACCATCTCTAATCACCATCGTCCCGACTTCGAGAAGATTATGGATACTGCCAAAGAGGCATTGCTCAGGTTTATAAACGATGGCACCCTCGACAAGCATCTCAAGGGCATTGACCTGCCCGACGTACCATTGTGGGCAATGTGGGCTTTGCAAGAGTATGCCAAGGATGCCGGCTTCGATGTGGCGCGAGAGCGCTATGGCGACCTGGTGAAGGCGATACTTGCCCACATCATCGACGGCAAGCACCCCAACCTGCACCTCCAGCCCAACGGCCTGGTGAGCACCGACGGCACCAAGAAACCCATGTCGTGGATGAATTCCACCCACCCCGATGGCTCGCCCATGGTGCCACGCACGGGCTATCTGGTTGAGTTTAACGCCTTGTGGTACAACGCGCTCATGTTTGCCCAAGACTTGTTTGAGGAAGTAGAGGAAGAAAAACTCTTCATCACCAATCTCAAGGGCATCAGCAATAAAGCCAAGCCCGCCTTTGTCGAGATGTTCCTCAACGACTACGGCTATCTCTATGACTATGTGGACGGTTCCTATGCCGACCCAAGCGTGCGCCCCAACATGATAATCGCCGCCGGGCTCGACTATTCGCCACTCGACCGTCGCCAGCGCAAGCGCCTGCTCGATGTCGTGACGCGAGAGTTGCTCACTCCTAAGGGATTGCGCACCCTCAGCCCCAAGAGTTGGGGATACAAGCCCTGGTATCTGGGCAATCCCGAGGAGCGTGAGGTGGCCTATTATGCCGGCTCGGCGCGCCCCTGGCTCATGGGATTCTACACCGATGCCTACATCAAGGTGTTTGGACTCAATGGTGCCTCATTCATCGAGCGCATGATGATTGGGTTTGAAGATGAGATGTCGCAAGGAGGTATAGGCACCCTGTCGGAGCTCTATGATGGAAATCCACCATTCATAGGTCGTGGAGCAGTGAGCTATGCGCCCAATGTGGGCGGTGTGCTCAGGGTGCTGCGATTGTTCAAGAACATTGGGTTTATAAATAATTAGCCTGCCCCCTGGCGAGAAACAAGCAAGGATTTTCCTCCTTGTCCTCACTAATAACTCTGAACTAAGAAACTAATAATTAAAAACTAAAACTATCATATGAAGGCTTTAATGTTTGGCTGGGAATTTCCTCCTCACATCCTGGGAGGATTGGGAACAGCAAGTTTTGGTCTTACTAAGGGAATGGCGCAGTGTGGCGACATGGACATCACTTTTGTCATTCCCAAGCCCTGGGGCGATGAGCCCAAGGAGTTTGCCCGCATCATAGGCGCCAACACCACTCCGGTGGCGTGGCGCGACGTGAACTGGGACTATGTGCAAGGACGCATTGGCAAGGTGCTTGACCCACAAACCTACTACGACCTGCGCGATCACATCTACAGCGACTTCAACTACATGAACACCAACGACCTGGGGTGCATCGAGTTCTCGGGGCGTTACCCCGACAACCTGCTCGAGGAGATTAACAACTACTCGATTGTTGCCGGAGTGATAGCACGCACCATCGACTGCGATGTGATTCACTCTCACGACTGGCTCACCTATCCTGCCGGCATTCACGCCAAGCAGGTCACGGGCAAGCCACTGGTGATACATGTGCACGCTACCGACTTCGACCGCAGTCGTGGCAAGGTGAATCCCACCGTGTTTGGCATTGAGAAGGATGGCATGAACAATGCCGATCACATCATCACCGTGAGCAACCTCACTCGCAAGACGGTAATCGAGAAGTATGGCATCAGCCCCGACAAGGTCACTACCGTGCACAACGCAGTGGAGCCACTCAGCGACGAGCTCCTTAACCTCGAGGTGCCTCCCAAGCACGACAAGGTGGTCACTTTCCTGGGTAGAATCACTATGCAGAAGGGACCTGAGTACTTCGTCGACGCCGCATGGCAGGTGCTGCAAAAGGTGCACAACGTGCAGTTTGTAATGGCTGGCAGTGGCGACATGATGGAGAAGATGATTCGCCTGGCGGCACGCCGCCACATTGCCGGACGCTTCCACTTCACAGGATTCTTGAAGGGCAAGCAGGTGTATGAGATGCTCAAGGCGAGCGATGTCTACATCATGCCCTCGGTGAGCGAACCTTTCGGCATCTCACCGCTCGAGGCGATGCAGATGGGTGTTCCCTCTATCATCTCCAAGCAGAGTGGTTGCGCCGAGATTCTCAACAACGTCATTAAGGTCGACTACTGGGACACCAACGCCATTGCCGATGCCATCTACTCCATCATCAAGTATCCTGGCATGTACAAGCAGTTGCGTGAGCAGGGTCTTGAGGAGGTGAACCAAATCACCTGGGACCGCGCCGGTGCCAAGGTAATCGACATCTACAAGCGACTAATCAATAGATGAGTCGAAGTGGGATTAAATGAAAGCAAGAGAAAACTCATCACTCAAAACTTGGAAATCAGCACTTAAAACTTAACACTTAAAACTTAACACTTAACAACCATATCGTCATGAAATCAATCTGTTTCTACTTCCAGATACATCAACCGTTCCGCCTGAAGACCTACAGGTTCTTCGACATTGGTAACGACCATTACTACTATGATGACTTCGCCAACGACGACATCATCACACGCATCGCTCAGCGTTCTTACCTGCCAGCCAATCAAATGCTCCTCGACATGATCAAGGAGAATGGCAAGAAATTCAAGGTGGCATTCTCAATTAGTGGCACTGCGCTGGAGCAACTCGAGCAATATGTGCCTGAGTTTATCGACTCGATGAAAGATCTCGCCGACACTGGTTGCGTGGAGTTCCTCAGCGAGACCTATGCTCACTCTCTCTCGTCGCTTGTCGACACTGAAGAGTTCATCGCTCAGGTGAAGTCGCACGACGAGAAGATTTACCAGCTCTTTGGCAAGCGCCCCAAGGTGTTCCGCAACACCGAGCTTATCTATGACGACGACATCGCTGCCATTGTGGCTTCGATGGGATTCAAGGGAGCCATAACCGAGGGTGCTAAGCACATCCTGGGATGGAAGTCGCCTAACTACCTCTACAAGGCAGCATCGGCGCCAAAACTCAAACTCCTGCTCAAGAACTCTAAGCTTAGCGACGATATCGCCTTCCGCTTCAGCAATCCTGAGTGGGCTGCCTATCCTCTCACTGCCGACAAGTACATCAGCTGGATTGCTGCTCTGCCCGAGGAGGAGATGCTCATCAACCTGTTTATGAACTATGAGACCTTTGGCGAGCTGCAGCCTCGCGAGAGCGGTATCTTTGAGTTCATGAAGGCTCTGCCACGATTTGCGGCTCAACAGGGCATCGAGTTTATGACCCCAAGTGAGGTGGTTTCGAAACTCAAGCCAGTGGGCGAGCTGTCGGTAATGCACCCCATTTCGTGGGCCGATGAAGCACGCGACACCAGCGCGTGGATGGGTAATATCCTTCAGGAGGAGGCTGTCAACAAACTCTACTGCCTGAGCGAGCGCATTCGTCTGATTGAAGACAAGCGCATCCGTCAGGACTGGAACTACCTCCAGGCCAGCGACCATTTCTACTACATGAGCACCAAGCACAGTAGCGATGGTTCAGTACACTCGCACTACAGTCCCTACGACTCGCCCTACTCGGCGTTTACCAATTATATGAACGTGCTTAGCGACTTCCTTATCAGGGTGCGCGAGCAGTTCCCCGAGGAGATTGAGAATGAGGAACTTAATGCCCTCTTGCTCACCATCCGCAACCAGGAGAAGGAGATTGAGGAGCTCAACCGTGAGGTGGAGATGTTGCGCAACAATATTGTCAAGGACACCACTGGCGACTTCGTGCCCAGGGTAGAGGTCCCAGCAGTGGAGGAGGAGCCAGAGCCACAACCCGAGCCCAAGCCCGAGAAAGCTCCTGCCAAGAAGACGGCGGCTAAGAAGGCTACTGCCAAGAAGAAAACCGCTAAGAAAACAACGACCAAGAAGTCAGTGACAAAGAAATAATGAAGAAATTACTTTATATTCACGGCTTTAGGAGTTCGGCTAAGAGTAGCACAATTCTCAATCTCAAGGCCAATTATCATGAGGTGGAGGTGCATGCCTTTGATGTGACGCATCATCCTGCCGAGTCGATCAAGAAGATTGAGGACTATGTGCGTGAGCATGACATTGAAATCCTTGCCGGGTCGTCGCTGGGTGGTTACTACACCCTGTGTGCACGGGTTGACATTCCCAAGATTGCCGTCAACCCGGCTATCAGTCCCGAGAACAGCTTGAGCTTCTTGCCCGAGATAGGGACCGAGGTGGAGTATTACAACGAGAGGGCCGATGGGGTGCAAACTTTCAGGTGCACTCTCGATGATTTGAACGAGTTTGTGGGAATAGAGAAGCACATCACGCCAGTGACACACATCATTGGCAGCGACAAGGACGAGTTGCTAGGCGACTTGCGGGACCAGTATCGTGAACTGGTGGGCGACCGCTTTCACGAGTCGTCACAGCTGGGGCACCGCATCACCCCCGACTTCCTGGTAATTCCCACAGGCGATTTCTACAAAGTGCTCAAGTTGTTTCTATAAGAAATAACCATATAGAACTGATAGCCCGCACTTTATGATTTGTGTTGCAATTATGACCAATATTTATGAGATGCAGCATAATAACCATGAAGTTTTTGCCTTATCATATAAAAGGTAAGGAGTGATGTGGGTAGTTTCATAATAATTTAGTATATTTGTAGCCGTAACAATAAAACAACTCGTATTATGAAAGTGGCCATTAATAGTAAACTCTATCAACAGGCATCTGTTTATGCCCAGAAAAAAGGGTTGAACTTGACAGCTGTTATAGAAAGTTTTCTCTTGCGGTTCATCGATAACAGCAAGACCGACGAGCAGCCTGTGCCAGACGTGGTGCTTAGTCTGCTTGGGGCTGGTGAGCCTGTTGCTAACGACGATTTGAACGCCCGCGAGGCATATAACGAATACTTAGACGAGAAATACAAATGACACGTCTGTTTCTTGATACAAACATCGTTGTTGACTTGTTGGAGCGCCGCGAGCCGTTTTGTCAGGATGCTGTGCGCCTTTTCACTTTGGCTTATAACAAGAAGGTGCAACTAATAGTGTCGCCGATGACTTATTCTACTGCCTCCTTTCTCCTTCGCAAGCATGGACCGGAGGGAGTGCGTAAATTGTTGTCAAACTTCAGGCAGCTTTCACGTGTGGCAACAACAAACGAACGGACAGTTGATGACTCATTGGCGTCGCAGTTTAATGACTTTGAGGATGCCCTACAATATTACACTGCTCTCAAGGCCAAAGCTGATGCCATCATCACCCGTAATGGAAAGGACTTCTCAGCCTCTAAACTTCCAGTAATGACTGCCACGGAATATCTTGCGACATTACAATAGTACCACACTATTGGTTACAGTTTCTACTGTATTCATCTTTTTGATATATATCCATTATCTACCTGCGCAGTTCATTGTTAGCGCGGAGTTCTTACGTGCTCTCAGCTGTTATCCTGTTATACTCCCTCATTTTGAGGGAGTTTCACGTTTATTAACACGGGTTGTTTTACGTGAGTGGCATAAAACTCTTAAATTTGCAAGTTTTTAGCCCAAATGTGTTATTTGGGTTTGGTTATGATGCATTATGAAAGCATCCATAACTGCGTTATTTACAACTACTTTTGCAAACCAAACTAGAAAAATGAAGGCAAGAAAAATTGTAATTTTCATCTTTAGTGTGCTTGCTGCGCTGGCGGCAGTTTGCGCCGTTTTCCCCGAAGATGGAATTGCGATTGGAAATATACGCTTTGAGCTTCCCACTCTGCACGAGGTGTTCACCGTGAAGGACAACACTAAGGCTAAGACCACCGAGGAGATTCTTGAAGAAAGGGCTAAAGCCGTGTCGATTAACGACGACAAGGAGTTTAAGAAGTTTACTGAGACCGACCCCTCACGATTCCACATGCCCGGTAACGACATCAGCTATTTTGACGAGCTCTTCGACGCTATGGAGAACTCGCAAAATGTGCCCATGAGAATTTTGCACTACGGTGACTCGCAGCTCGAGGGCGACCGCATCACTGCCGACTTCCGTGAGCGACTGCAGCACGCCTTTGGCGGCAACGGAGTGGGCATGGTGCCTGCCATTCAGCCGGTGGGGGCTATGACTGTTGTGCAAACCTCCAGCAAGAAGCTGCCTCAGTATTTCTCTTACAACATGGGCGAGCACCTGAGCAATGGTCGCTATGGTGTGATGTCGCAGGTGGCGAAGCTAGATGGCTCGGTAACGCTTTCATTCAGAGCATCTTCGCTCGAGGGCGTTCCGCACTCCAAGAAGTTCTCTAAGGTGACACTGGTGTGCAGTGGCAACGGCTCGGCATCGATTAATGCTGGTGGACAAACTATCAAGATGACCGAGGAACAACCATCGGTAGAAGGATTGAAATTCCTCACAGCTACCACAGCACAGCCTGTGGAGAGGGTTTCATTGAGTGCCAGTGGCAGCATGGAACTCTTTGCCGTGATGCTCGATGGCAAGAGTGGCATCTCGGTCGACAATGTGCCCATGAGAGGATGCTCGGGCACGGTGTTCACCATTACTGCACGCAAAACCATTGAACCGTTCTTCAAGCATAGCAATGTGAAACTCATCATCTTGCAATATGGCGGAAACACTGTTCCCTACATGAACAGAGAGAAGTCGATTCAAGGTTATAAGTCGAGTTTGATTGCTCAAGTTAAACTGTTCAAGGAAATTGCTCCTAATGCCAAGATATTGTTCATTGGTCCTGCCGACATGGCTACCAATGTCAAGGGCGAGAAGCAAACCTATCCTCAACTTGAGCCAACAATCAAGATTCTCAAAGAGGTGTGTGCCGAGACCGGAATCGCCTATTGGAGCCTTTATGACTCAATGGGTGGCCGCAACTCGATGTTGCAATGGGTAGATGCCAACCTTGCCGGCAAGGACTACCTGCACTTCACTCGCGAGGGTGCCAGCAAGGTTGCCGACATGCTTTTCGACACCTTCTTAATGTATTATAAGTTCTATTGCAAGCGAACGGGCAAGACTCCCAAGAATTTTGGTGGTGACCCCGCCGAGGCAAGAAATAAAAAGAAATGATAGCAATCATGCGCAAGATATTATTCTTATTAATCATATTATTAGGTTTCAACTTCTCTAATGCACAGAGCAAAGACTTGCTTGTAGAGTATGACACCACCTATTCGTGCGTCAATTATGACAAGAACAAATTGAAAATATATAAGGGTGGGAGAAGAAATATCATTCCGTTTTTCAGGCGGCTTGAGAGGATTATTAATGGCAAGAACGAAAAAATAAACATCTGGCACGTGGGAGGAAGTCATGTGCAAGCAGGGACTTTCAGCCACAGGGTAAGGCGCGACTTTGCACTAAAAGTGAATAAGGAGAAAGCCAGCCGAACAATCCTCTTCCCTTACAAGATAGCAAGCACCAATGGCCCTCTGGACTACTCGGTGAGCTATTCCGGCAGTTGGAGTAAATCGCGTTGCCTTGAAAGTGATCCTAAATATGAGATGGGATTGAGTGGTATCACCGTTGCCACGTCATCGCCAAGTGCAAGCGTGACGTTCTCGCTCTCTACTAGCGACAGTATCGACTGGAGGGTGCGACAACTCAAGGTGCTGGGAACAGCCTCGTCGAGCGAGGTGGAACCCTATATCGAGGTGGATGGAACCACCATTCGTGACTATGAGGGTGATAGCAACAACGGATACCTTTTTAAACTACCGCGACGGAGTCGTTCTTTTACAGTGAAGTTTGAGGGACTGGGTGGCGGCAACTCCTTTGAACTGCGTGGAGTCGTGGCTCTTAACGATGAGCCTGGGGTTAGCTACTGGGCATCGGGCGTGAATGGAGCGTCCACCTCGTCGTGGCTCAGGTGCTCGCTGCTGGAGAAGGATCTGGACATTGTTGCCCCCGACATGGTGATCTTTGGCATTGGCATCAACGATGCCCACACCACCAATTTCAAGCGCGACAAGTTCAAAAACAATTACCAGCAGCTCATCAACATGATCAAGCGAGTAAACCCTCATTGCATGTTCATCTTTGTTACCAACAACGACAACAAACTCAAGGGTTCTATCAACTACAACACTCCTGCTGTGGAGGATGCCTTTATTGAGCTTGCACGAGAGAACAACGGCGCCGTGTGGAACCTCTTCAGGGTGATGGGCGGCAGTGGCAGCTCTCGCACTTGGGTAAGGAATGGACTGATGCAGAAGGACCACATTCATTTCACCAGAGATGGATATAAACTCATAGGCGACTTGCTCTACAATTCTATCATGAGTGAATACTTGAAATGGAGGAAACTGACTCATTAACAAGAACAGGTTAGAAAACGCATTAAAACAGTATGCAAGAATTTTTCAACTACATATTATCGGTTTTTTCATTTAACCCCAACAGTCCATTGCTGTTCAC
This sequence comes from uncultured Prevotellaceae bacterium, assembly GCA_900318065.1. GTDB lineage: Bacteria > Bacteroidota > Bacteroidia > Bacteroidales > Muribaculaceae > Sodaliphilus. The sequence goes on along the minus strand of ONIY01000001.1, from coordinate 71,970 downwards.
GCAATTCCAGTTCTGGGCGTTCTTCGCTTTGGTGTTTGCTGGTTTTGCTCTTACCAAGAACCGCCGACTATTGCGCAATTCCTATCTGTTCTTCGTCAGTTTGCTCTTCTACTATAAGACAAGTGGATTGTTTGTGGGCTTGCTCATGCTGGTCACTTGCACCGACTTTTTTATAGCGCAGGCCATCTACAAGAACAAGGTTCAATGGAAACGCCGGGCATTGCTCACTCTTAGTGTGGCCATCGACTTGGGCATCTTGTGCTACTTTAAGTATGCCTATTTCTTTGCCGACATGGTTCACTCAATCTTTGGTTTCCAAATGACAGTGAGCAACGTTGCTGCAAGCATGGGAAACAGCATCTTGGGCACCGACTTCTTTGATGCCGACCGCATAATTCTTCCTGTGGGAATCTCGTTCTACACATTCCAGGTAATAAGCTACACAGCCGACGTCTACAAGGGACTGGTAAAACCGGTGAGAAACATCCTGGACTTTGGCTTCTATGTTACCTTCTTCCCTCAACTAGTTGCCGGACCTATCGTCAAGGCCAGCGACTTCATCCCACAGCTTTACAAGAAGTACAACATCAGCCATCGCATGTTTGGACTTGCGGTGTTCTGGATTCTCAATGGTCTGGCTAAGAAGATTATTCTTAGTGACTACTTGGCATTGAACTTCATTGACCGTGTGTTTGAGAATCCGCATCTCTTCTCAGGATTTGAGAACCTGATGTCGCTCTTTGTTTATTCGTTGCAGGTCTATGCCGACTTCTCGGGATATACCGACATCGCGATAGGCCTCTCGCTCATGATGGGATTCCATCTGCCCAAGAACTTTAATTCGCCTTACAAGGCACTCAACTGCAGCAACTTCTGGAAACGGTGGCACATATCACTGTCCAGGTGGCTCCAAACCTATCTCTACATCCCATTGGGAGGAAACCGTAATATCACCTTTGGCACCTACTTCTGGATCTCGACCATCACACTGGCGGCACTGGTGCTCAGTGGCAGCTGGTGGGTAGCGCTGGGAGTGCTGGTGGTCTCGGCGATGGTGCTCTACACGGCCTACCGTCATCCCGAGCGACGCAAGAAAATCTATGCCAACCTAAATGCTATGATCACCATGTTGCTTGGTGGTTTGTGGCACGGAGCGAGCATGAACTTCGTGATTTGGGGTGGACTGAATGGCGTTGGCATGGTGGTCTACAAGTTCTGGCGCGACAACTCGGCAAGGTGGAGGGTTGGCATGTCGCTCATCGTCACGGCGATTCTTGCTATCCTCATGTGGATTGCCCCCATGGCACTGTGGAATGTGCTGATTGTGTGCGCTGGATTCATCGCTATTAGCGCTATCGTTAGATGGCTTTACGAGAAGTACAACACGCGAGAGCGCAACCTCAAGTGGCTTGCCAACTCTTGGGCAATTCTTGTGACTTTCACTTTCATCTCCTTCACCCGCTTGTTCTTTAGGTCGGGTTCTAACCTTGATCCTGCAACTGCCAATGAAGTGGCTTGGAAGACAGCCAAGTCGATGGTTCAGCAGATGGGCACATCATGGAACGTCAACGTCTTTGACGTGATTTGGGGATATCACAATGTGTTCCTGCTCTTTGTGCTTGGAATGATTATCCACTGGATTCCTGAGAAGACTAAGCGTCGCTATCGCTACACCTTTGCCAGCTTGCCCTTGCCAGCGATGGGCTTGATAGTGGTTGTGGCTGTGGTCGTTATCTATCAGTTTGTGACAGCCGAGATGCAGCCGTTCATCTATTTCCAGTTCTAATTGCTCAGGAAGTTTCGACAACAACCTGTTGTAGAAGATAAAATCAACTCCCCTGGTCATTTCGACCGGGGGAGTTATCTATTTCTGAGACTATTATCTCTATTTCATTGCATTGATGATGCGCTGGGTGGCTTCTTTTACAACCGAGCGCTGGGTGGCTAGGTTGATGCGGATGAAGCCGTCGCCGGCTTTGCCATACATGGCGCCGTCGTTGACGAGAACCTTGGCGTCGTCAAGCAGTTTCTTTGTTACCTGGGCACTTGTCATGCCGGTGGGTGTGACGTCGATCCATGCCAGATAGGAACCCTCGATGGGAGTGATGTGGAAGTTGGGAATCTCTTTCTCCATCATCTCTTTCATGAGACTGAAGTTACCGGCAATGTACTCGTTGAACTGCTCAATCCAGCTCTCGCCGTGGTTATAGGCCGCCATGAACGCTTCGAGGCCAAAGGGGTTGATGGCGCACACCTGATGCTCGATGAGAGCTTTGTTGATGCGTGCTTTGACATCGGTGTTGTTGCTCACGATGAATGCCGCCTGAAGGCCTGCTATGTTGAACGACTTGCTTGGCGAGCCGCAAGTGATGCAGTTGTCCTGAGCCTCTTGTGAGATTGAGGCAAATGGAGTGTAATGCACGCCAGGCATCATCATCTCGCAGTGTATCTCATCGCTGATAATGGTGACATTGTGCTTGAGGCACAGGTCGTTGACTTTTACCAGCTCATCCTTGGTCCACACGCGTCCTGCTGGGTTGTGAGGGTTGCAAAAGAGGAGGGTGCGGGTCTTGTCAAGAGCGAGGGCCTGGTCGAGGGCCTCATAGTCGATTGAGTAGCTGTAGGTACTCTTGTCGTAGGTGAGAGGCACTTCCAGAGCGTTGCATCCGTTGCTCTCGATGCAGGTGAAGAAGCAGTTGTACACAGGAGTGAGAACTGCCACGTTGTCGCCCGCTTTGGCAACGGCTTTTATCACCGCCGAGATTGCTGGAACCACGCCAGTGGTGTACTCAATCCAGTCTTGCTTGATTGTCCAGTTGTGGCGTCGCTTAAACCAGTTGATGATAGAGAGATAGAATTCGTTGGGAACATTGGCATATCCAAACACGCCATGCTCGAGTCTCTTTTTCAATGCGTCCATGATGCATGGAGCAGCCTTGAAGTCCATGTCGGCAATCCACATGGGAATCACTTCGTCGCTTGGGCATTGGTCCCATTTTACCGAGTGTGTGTCTCGACGATTTATCATCTCGTCGAAATTGAATTTCTCGTTGTTCATAGATATAGTTGGGTTTATATAATGATAGTAAGTATTGACAAAGTTGAATTATGGTGCAAAGATAATACAATTATGTTTTATTATTAATTTTTTTGTGGTTTTTAACTGTTGCTGATGCTATTTATCTTTATCCATCGTCCCGAAGCGAGCCTAATCAGGAAGATACTGCCTCTCACGCACAATTCTATGCACATGGCAATCCACACTCCGGTCAGCCCCATCGATGAGGCAAGAAGCATTGCAAGGGTGATTCTCACTATCCACATGCTGCACAGGTTCATCAGGCTTGGCGCTACAGTGTCGCCAGCACCCACCATCACGCCATAACTCACGATTGCGACGGCATAGAGTGGCTCGGCCCACGCCTCGATGCGCAAGCACTGCGCGCCCAGGTCTACAATCTCCTGAACGGGCGACATGAATCCCATCATCAATGGGGCGCCAACGTACATCAAGGCTCCCATCACGGTCATTATCACCATGCCCGAGACCACGGTGATGGTGGCAAAGCGTTTCATCAGGTCTTTGCGGCGAGCACCGGCACTTTGCCCCACAAGGGTGGTGGCAGCCTCGCTAATGCCATAGCCAGGCATGTAGCACAGGCTCTCGGCGGTGATGGCAAATATGTTGGCGGCGAGCGCAACACTGCCCAGTGGAGCCACAATGGCGGTAGTGGCGATGTAGGCACCACACATCATCACTTGTTGCAGACCTATGGGAGTTCCTATCTTGAACGCTTTTTTTAGGCAGTCGCTTGTGGGCTTGAAGCTTCCTCTTGTGCCCAGGAGTTTTAGGTCTCGTGAGCGAACGAGCAAGAAATACATCATGGGCAGGCACACTACCACCTCGGCAAGAACAGTACCAAGTGCCGCTCCTGTCACTCCAAGCCCAAGTCCAGGCATGTTGACAGGGTGTCCAAGGACAATCACCTCGCGCGACGGGAAGATGAAGAAGAAGTTGAAGGCGACGTCGAGCACACACATCAGCACGTTGAGCATGCCAGGCACTTTCATGTTGCCGCTGCTGCGCAACATTCCTCCCGCCAGGATGTCGATCATGAGAAACGGCAGGAACAGCGACAGTATCAAGAAGTAGACCGATGCGTTGTGGCATATCGCCTCCTCGCCACCAAGCCAGTGGGGCAGTGGTCCACTAATTGCCACGCCTATTGCTGTGAGGGTGAGGCAAAAGAGCATGCACACCACGAGCGACTGGCGCAGCACTTTTCGTGCCAGGTCGCTGCGGTTGGCGCCTAGGTGGTGCGCCACCTGCACGGTGAACCCCATCGCTGCTGCACCAAGCAGGCCGCCAAAGAGCCACATCGTGGTGGACACCAGGCCTATCGACGCACTGTCGTGGGCTCCCAGGCTTCCCACCATCGAAGCGTCGATATACTGCATTATGATTGATGACAGTTGCGCCAGTATCGCAGGAGTGCTAAGCGAGATGGTGAGCCGCAGCTGCTGCTTTAGCGTCATGCGCTTTCCCATCTTGATGAGGTCGATGAGCTGGGTCTTTGGGGTAACTGCCATTAGAGTTGTATATATATAATAATGTGTATGAAATAGGACTACAAAAGTAGTGAAAATAAGCGAGAATTGTGGTTGCTAAGCGAGGAAAATTATTTACCTGTTACTTGAGTAATAAAACAATGTGATAAAAAAAAGTCCCACACGATTGTGCGGGACTTTTAGTGTTTCATTCAACGTAACTCTGATAAATCAGAATTATTTCTTACGTTGGATAGTTACGCAACGGCCGAGAGGTGCACACTCAAGGTTCTTAGCGTTGATGTGGTTCTCGTTGTTGGTCTCTGCCTCAAGACGGTCGCCATCGATACCCTTGTCCTCAAGAGCCTTAACAACGCCGTTTACACGGTCGTGACGGAGCTTGATGTTGATGGCATCGTTACCAGTCCAGTTGTCGGCCCAACCAGTGAGCAGGTAGTTGTCGTTCTCGTTCTTCATAACCTCAGAAACGGCGTTAACAACTTCCATTTGAACTGGAGTGATGTAAGACTTACCTCTTGGATAGTAGATAGTTGCCAAAGGACCTTCCTCATAAACCTTAACAATAGTAGTGTCGGTGTCAATCTTCTGCTTGCGGCACTTGTCAAGATCCATCTCGAGTTGCTTGATTCTTGCGTTTGCATCAGCAAGTTTTCTCTTCAGAGCCTCGATAGTTGGAGTTTGGTCGGTGAACTCTGGGCATACGGGAACAACGGGTGCATTCCACTCGGTCTTGCCAAACTTGTAAGCGAAACCAAGCATTGCGCTAGGATACTCGTTCCAAGTCTTGTGGCCCCAACCGTCAATGTGCTCCTGAATCATGTCGAAACGGAGGTCAAGGAGGAGGTCAACGTGCTTGCCAAGAGCGAAGGTGTTGAGCAAACCAGCCTGGAGAGCGAAGTTACGGCTATGGGTACCTTCCTTACCGTTCATCTCGCCTTTGTACTTCCAGCTGCCACTGCCGTCGGCCTTGTCATTGTAGAAGTTCCAGCTAGTAGAAGCACCAGCGTAAACTACAGCGTTGTAGAAACGACCGGGCTTGTAGCCACACAGCCAGTTAGTAACGTTGAACAGAACATCACCGGTAACACCGATGCGGTTGAATTTCTGTCCTAATACCTGGCGAGCGTCATCCTTCATCTGATCACCCATATCGGTGCGAACGCCGATAGCTGCCTTGTAACCATCGTTAGCAACAGCACCCTTCATCTGCTCAAAGTGACCGCCAATGCGAACACCCAGCAGTGGAGAGAACCACTTACCAATGAACAGGTTGGCCTTAGGAGCCATGAAGCGCTTACCGAGCTTCATGCTAGCGTCTTTGTGAGACATCAGAACGCCTACACCGCCTTCAACGTGGATGAACCAGTTGTCTTGCATACGGTTGAAGATGTAACCCTGAGAAGGATCCTCAACGTACTGAACCTCCTGAGCGTTAACTGCAGGAGCCAAGAAAAGAGCACATGCACATGCTAGTAATGTAATCTTTTTCATAGACTTACGTTTTTGTTAAATAAAAATTTTTATTTGTTAAACACTAAAATGAATTATATACCTTATCAAAACATTGTGCAAATATATAACTTTTTTTTTGATTGCTAAGCATTTTACGAGAAAAATCTTCAAAAAAAGGTCATTTTTTGCTTTTTTTGAGGGTTTTTTCGATTTCAATGGCAATATTTTGGGGAGAAAAGCCAAATTTTTCGTCTAAAACCTTATAGGGTGCCGAGGCGCCAAAGTGGTCAAGTCCGAAAACATCGCCGCCGTTTACCACGCTGCGCAGCGTTGAGGGCAGTCCTGAGGTGAGGCCAAAGGCTGGCAGTTGGGGTGGAATAGTCTCGTTTTGGTATTCTACGGGCTGATTCTTGAAAAGGCCTATGGATGGGATTGATACGATTTGCACCCGTAGGTCTCGCTCGGCTTTCAGGAGTTGAGCCGCCTCGACGAGGGTCGACACCTCTGAGCCGTTGCCCACGAGCACTATCTCTGGGTTCTCGTCTTTATATAGAATGTATCCGCCACGGGTGGCCTGCAGGGCATCGTTGTAGCGCGAGGCGTAGTCGGTGCCATGCTGCGACGGCAGGTCGTTGATGTTCTGCCTTGAGAGGATGAGGGCAGTGGGGGTGAGGGTGTTCTCCATAGCCATCTTCCATGCCACAGTGCACTCGGCGCTGTCGGCAGGTCGCAGCACGAGCAGACTGTTGCGGCCACTGTGGTTCTTGAGCTCTTCCATGAGGCGGATTTGGGCTTCCTGCTCCACGGGTTCGTGGGTAGGACCGTCTTCGCCCACACGGAAGGCATCGTGGGTCCAGATGAACTTCACCGGCAGTTCCATGAGTGCCGAGAGACGCACGGCGGGTTTCATGTAGTCGCTGAAGACGAAGAACGTGCCACAGGCAGCAATCAGTCCTCCATGCAGGGCGATGCCGTTGATGAGGGCGGTCATGGCGAGCTCGCTCACTCCTGCCTGCAGGAAGGCTCCCTCGAAGTCGCCGCGGGCGAATGCCTTGGTCTTCTTGAGGAATCCGTCGGTCTTGTCGCTGTTGGCAAGGTCGGCACTCGACACTATCATGTTGCCCACGCCCTGTGCCAGTGCGCCCAGCACATTGGCGCTCGAAGCGCGTGTGGCAAGATTGGGCTTATGCTCTATTGCTGCATAGTCGATGGCGTCGACATCTCCTTTTATATATCGCTCAAGCTGTGCGGCTTTCTCGGGATTGGCTTCGCGCCATGCTTGCTCCTTGGCTTTGCGCTTGGCGACAATCTCGCGCAGTTGCTCGCCACGCTGGCGGTAAAGCTGGGCAGCCTCGGGGAACACCTGCCAGGGATTGGCAGCATCGCCACCCAGGTTCTCGATGGTTTTCTCGAAGCTGGCGCCCGACTTGCTCAATGGGTTGCCGTGGGTGCTGCATTGGCCCTCGAAGTTCTTGCCGTCCTCGGTCACGCAGCCGCGTCCCATGATGGTCTTGCCAATGATGATGGTGGGGCGCTCGGTCTCGCGTTGTGCCATGTCGATGGCCTCGGCAATGGCAATGGGGTCGGTGCCGTCAATCTCTATGACGTTCCAGTTCCAGGCGCGGTATTTCATCGCGGTGTCCTCGCAGCTCACGGCGTCGCACATGGTGGAGAGCTGCACCGAGTTGCTGTCGTAGAACATGATGAGGTTGCTCAATCCCAACAGTCCAGCCAGGCGTCCGGCTTCTTGTGAGATGCCTTCCTGGACGCCACCGTCGCTAATGAAGGCATAGGTCTTGTGGGCAAACACCTCGCTGAAGTGGGTCGCGACAAACCTCTCGGCAATGGCACAGCCCACAGCCATCACGTGTCCCTGACCAAGTGGACCACTGGTGTTCTCCACACCATGCTCCACGTCGAGCTCGGGATGGCCAGGCGTGATGCTGCCCCACGAGCGGAAGGCCTTGAGGTCGTCGATGCTGTACTTGCCGGTCATGAACAGGGTGGCATAGAGCATGGGCGACATGTGGCCCGGGTCGAGGAAGAAGCGGTCGCGCGAGAACCAGCGTGGGTCGTCGGGGTCATGAACAAGGAAGGAGCTGTAGAGCACGTTGGCAAAGTCGGCGCCACCCATTGCTCCGCCCGGGTGTCCCGACTTGGCGTTTTCAACCATTGCAGCGGCCAGGATGCGAATGTTGTTGGCCGCACGAGTCATCAGTTTATCATTTATCATAGAGTATAGAATTATTAGTTTAGGTTACGAAGTTAGTAATTATTATATTAATGTGCAAGTGATTTGGCGTTTTTTGTGCCCAAAAAAGGAAAAAGGCCCCAAGAAATGTGCTCTCAGGACCTTTTAATGGTGAACTTTCAATGATTATTCCACAGGAATGTCGGTGTTGACATTTTTGCAGCCAAACAGTGCGTAGTAGCACAGATAGGCAAGGCCTGCGAGGGGCACAACATAAGAAATCATATAGCCAAGGCTGCTGTCGGCAATAGCGTTCTGGATGAGTGGCAGCACGCCGCCGCCCACTACCATCATCATGAAGATGCCACTGGCGGCTGCGGTGTATTTGCCCAGACCCTCGGTGGCGAGGTTGAACACACACGACCACATTACCGAGGTGCAAAGACCGCACAGCACGAGCAGCAAGGCACTCAGGGGCACTGTCTCCATCTCAAATCCGCTGCCGTTGAACACTGGCATGGAGGTTTGGGTTTCTTTGCTGACAAACATTGCGCACAGTATCAATGCCATGCCCACGATGGTTACAACAACCATCATGGCTTTGCTCGACACTTTGCTGGCAATGGCGCCACCCACGATACGGCCCACGAGCATCAGCAGCCAGTAGGTTCCGGCTACCATGCCACCAATAGCGGCGGCGTTGGCAAGCAGGCCGGCACCCTTGGCCGAGGTGTCGCTGAGGTAGAAGTTGAGGGTTCCTGGAATGCCCACCTCGATGCCCACATAGATGAAGATGCCAATGGCACCGAGCACGAAATGACGGAACTTCCAGGGTGAGTGCTCAAACTTGGTGGAAGATGTTACTTTGCCAATCTCTGGGTCTTTGATGGGAACGAAAGAGAGCACTAGGAATGCTGCGGCAAAGACTGCCATGGCAATGTAGAGCACGAGGTTCACGTCGGCAAAGTCGCTCTCCTTGGTGAGCTCGCCAATGAGTGCGCCCACGAGCATTGGGGTGAATGTGGCTGCCAGAGAGTTGAAGGTGCCACCTATCATGTTGAGCTGGTTACCGCGCTTGCCACCGCCACCTATCAGGTTGAGCATGGGGTTTACTACGGTGTTGAGCATGCACACCGACATACCTGAGATGAACGCTCCCACGAGGTAGATCACGTTGTCGGAATATCCCTGAAGAGCCTCAAAGCCCGAGAGGAACTGAACCAGCACGCCAATGAATCCACACAGGATGCCAAACAGGGCAGTCTTCTTGTAGCCAATGCGGGTGAGCATCTTTCCGGCTGGTATTCCCATGAAGAAGTAGGCTAGGAAGTTCATGAAATTGCCCATCATGGCAAGGAAGTTGGAGCCTCCCACCTCGGGGTCATTCTTCATTACAACACCAATAGGTGCGGCAAGGTTGGTCACAAATGCAATCATCGCATAGAGGAACATCATTGTCACAATAGCGATGATCGAGCCATTTTTCTTTTGTTGTGTCATTGTATTTTCTATTTAAAGTTAGTATTTGTTTTAGTATTCTCGTTGTCCAAAGATGTCGGTGCCAATGCGCACCAGTGTTGCTCCGTGCTGCACAGCGATGGGCCAGTCGTTGCTCATGCCCATGCTTATTTCCTTGAAGCGCTCGTCGCCAGCGAAGTAGTTGTCGCGCAACTTCACGAAGGTGTCGTGCACCTGCTCAAACTCGCTTGCCACTTGCTCCATGTCGCTGGTGAAAGTCGCCATCGCCATCATGCCGGTGATGGTAACGTTGCTCAGGTTGCTGAATGCGCCTTCGCTGGCTGCCTTGAGGACTTCCTCAACGGTAAAACCACTCTTAGTCTGTTCTTTAGCTACATGAAGTTGAAGTAAAACATTAACATGGCGATCAATCCTTGCTGCCTCCTTGTTAACCAGTTGAAGTAATTCTGTAGAGTCGATGCTCTGAATAGTTGATGCCCAAGGCATTATCATGCGCGCCTTGTTCTTCTGCAAGTGGCCAATGAAGTGCCACTCTACGTCGCTGGGCATTTGCGGCGCCTTGGCAGCGAGCTCCTGGGCGCGGTTCTCGCCAAAGATGCGCTGGCCGGCCGCGTAAGCCTCTTGGAGTCTCTCGATGGGGTGGAATTTTGACACCGCCACCAGCTTTACGCCTTGTGGCAACTGTGCGGTGATGCGTTCTATGTTTTGAGCGATTGACATACTGTGGTGGCTATTATTCTTTTTGTTCTTTGTCGGCGAGGGTTTGGCTAAGGTTGGCGGCAAAGACGTCCATCAATGGAGTCTCGTCGATAGCGGCAATCTCATAGTCGAAGGCTGTGCCGCGCATGTTCTCCAGGAAGATGTCGAGCGCCTCTTTAAACTCGGTGGCTTGGACCAGCGAATTGCTGGCGGTGCGCTTCTCGGCAGCAGTCTTCTCGTCGATAGTTATCATGTTGATTTTCACCTTGTACCAGCGGTCGCCGCCCTCGTGGAAGAAGATGTCGTCAAATTTCACCTTCTTCACGGCAGTGACAGCAAACTCACCAGTGGTGAATGGCTGTACCTCCTCGGTGATGCGGGCCTCGGCCTCGGTAAACGACAGGGCGTCGACAAGATAGGGTTCAGTTACGGTTTTCTGCGCACCAGTCTCAAGGGTGCGGTCATATTTTACTTTACATTCAAAATAGGTTGACATTGTGTGATATTGTTAGTTTGTTGATTATTATCGTTTTGTGCAATGGTCTACATTAAAACGGCTACAAAGATACAAAATTCAGTCGAGAAAATGGTTAAAGTGGGAAATAATTGTTATTTTTGCACAAAATTAGTTCAAGCCGAGAGAAAAGCCAAACAAAAGTTTCATCGACACTGAATAATATGAGTGATTTTTACAAGACACTGAAGGGAGTCTCGCAGGGCATCTACAAGGAGAAGATGAGCAAGTTCATTGCCATCGCTCAGCCGGCGCAGAGTGCCGACGAGGCCAAGGCGCTCATCAAGCAGATTGCCAACAAATATCACGATGCGCGACATTGCTGCTGGGCCTACATGATTGGTACCCAGCGCAATGAGTACTTGTCGAGCGACAATGGCGAGCCCAGTGGCACTGCGGGAAAACCCATCCTTGGGCAAATCAATTCCTTTGGGCTCACCAACGTGGTGATTGCTGTGGTGCGATACTTTGGTGGCATCAAGCTGGGCACGTCGGGGCTCATCGTCGCCTACCGTGAGGCGGCACGCGCTGCCATCGAGGCTGGCGAGATTCTTGAGTGCCACGAGCAGGCAACTCTCTCGTTCACTTTTCCTTATCTTGCAATGAACGACGTGATGAAACTGGTGAAGGCTGGCGAACTGAAGGTGCTGAGTCAGCAGTTTGACAACGTGTGCTCGATGACCATCGAGACCGATGCCGACAAGTTGCCCCCCTTGCGTGACCGCATCGAGGCAATCGATGGAGTAACGGTAAATGAGTAGTAAGTTTGTCAAGTTTCGGTAATTGATGCACATTTTTCGGTAAAATGGTTACATGAGCAATGGTAGATTGCTAGTAATTTTGCAGTCGATAAAATCATCCAAAACTCAAGAAAAATGAAAACTCTTACCAAAACTTTGATGATCATGCTAGCAATGTTTTTGTGCAGCTGTGCCGACGAGGGCAACGATGCTATGGCTCAGGCAACTATGTCGCAAAAATTGTATATCACTATCGATGGCGTGTCACACACAGCGACACTCTATGACAACGCTGCCACCAGAGAACTGGTGAGCAGGCTGGAAAATGGCAATATCACCGTGACCCTCAACTCCAGCGGTGGTTTTGAGATTTGGGGAGCGCTGGGGTTCTCCTTGCCCACCAGCAATGAGCAGATTACTGCTCAGCCTGGCGACGTGATTCTTTATAACGGCAGCAACATTTGCCTGATGTACGGTTCCAACTCTTGGAGCTACACCCGATTGGGACACATCGACAATCTCAGCGAGAATGAGCTGCGCACGTTCTTGAAAGCTGGAGAGAGCAACATCAGCGTCACTTTGTCGCTACAACCTGCCAGCACTGGTCCCGATGGCAACACGCTGGTGATTTATTACAGCTACACAGGCAACTGCAATGAGATAGTGCAGACATTGACATCACAGATTGATGCCGATGTGGTGCGCATCCAGCCCTACGACAAGACACAGCAGTATGAGGCTAACGGCTACGCCATAGGCATGCAACTGCTGGAGGCCATCAACGCCAACCCCAACTCTCCCGACAGCTATCCCGCTATCGACCCAGTGGATGTGGATCTTGCTGGCTACGACAACTTTATAATTGTTGTGCCACTGTGGTGGAGCCAGATGGCTGCCATCATGCAGACCTATCTTTTCAATCATGGACCAGAGATGGCAGGAAAGAATGTGGCACTCATTGTCTCGAGCCACAGCAGCGGAATTAGTGGGGTGGTAGCCGACGCCAAACGCCTCATCCCCGATGCCGAATGGATGGGCGACGCTTTGTGGATTAACAGTGCCAACCACAGCAACCGTGCCGCAATGATTGAAGAGTGGCTTGCTGACATCGACTACTCGGCTATATCGACCATCATCGACGATATCAACATTGATAGGCATTCTGCTCCACAAGGCATCTATAACCTTAACGGGCAGCGGTTGACGAAGGCGCCTGAGAGCGGTATATACATTGAGAACGGAGTCAAGAAAATAGTCACAAAATAAATATTACAATGAAACACCTTTTTTTATCATTGGCCTTCATGGGTTTAGCACTCACGGCCTATAGTCAGAATAACCAAAACATAGTAAAAATGAATACAACATTGCAACTCACACAACAGTGGGACAAGACGTTCCCCAAGAGCGACAAGGTAGACCACAAGAAGGTCACGTTTAAGAACCGTTATGGCATTGAACTGGCAGCCGACATGTACACGCCCAGGGATGCCAAGGGCAAACTCCCGGCAATAGCCGTGAGTGGACCTTTTGGAGCGGTGAAAGAGCAGTCAAGCGGTCTCTATGCTCAGCACATGGCAGAGCGCGGATTCCTGGCAATAGCCTTCGACCCATCGTTCACTGGCGAGAGTGGGGGAGAACCACGTCGCATGGCGTCGCCCGACATCAACACCGAGGACTTCCTCGCTGCAGTCGACTTCCTGAGTGTTCAGGACAATGTTGACCCAGAGCGCATTGGCATCATCGGCATCTGTGGTTTTGGTGGCATGGCTGTCAATGCTGCCGCCATCGACCCACGCATCAAGGCTACTGTGGCATCCACGATGTATGACATGAGCAAAATCAACGCCGAGGGATACTTTGGTAGCGCCAACTCTAAGGAGCAACGCATGGAGATGCGCAAGGCAATGGCTGCCCAGCGCACCCAGGACTTCAAGAGCGGCACCTACAAGCGCGCCGGCGGTGTTGTTGACCCATTGCCAGCCGATGCGCCATTCTTCGTGAAAGACTATTATGACTACTACAAGACCAAGCGCGGTTACCACGAGCGCAGCGGCAACAGCACCGACGGTTGGAATGTGACTGGCTGCCAGTCGTTCCTCAACCAGCCATTGCTTGCCTGGGCCCACGAGATTGAGAATCCCGTGTTGCTCATCCACGGCGAGAAGGCCCACAGCCGCTACTTCTCGGAGTATGCCTTTGAGAAGATGACTGGTGTTCACGTTGATGGTGAGAGTAAAACAGTTGGCAACAAGGAGATTATGATTATCCCTGGTGCCGTGCACACCGACCTCTACGACGACCTTAACGGCAAGATTCCTTACGACAAAATGGAGAAATTCTTTAAAGAGAACTTGAAATAAAATGAGAAAAGTTGTTGTTATATCTACCAGCCTGCGCCCTGGCTCTAACAGCCACTCGATGGCCGAGCGATTTGCACAGGGTGCCCAAGATGCTGGTCATGAGGTGGAATTGATCTCGCTGCGTGGCAAGGAAATTAAGTTTTGCATTGGCTGCCTGTCGTGCCAGAGCACTGGAGCCTGTGTTTTCAAGGACGATGTTCCCGCTATTATGGACAGTGTGCTCAATGCCGATGTGGTGTGCTGGGCTACCCCCATCTACTACTACGAGATGAGCGGACAGATGAAAACTCTCATCGACCGCATGAACGCCATGTATCCCAAGGATTACCGTTTCCGCGACATATATCTGCTCACCACTGCTGCCGAGGACGAGGCCCACGTTCCTGAACGTGCCGAATGTGGTTTGCAGGGATGGATTGACTGCTACGGGAAGTGTTCGCTCAAGGCTCATCTGTTCTGTGGCGGAGTGGGTGCTCCACGCGAGATCAACGGCAACGACAAGTTGCAGGAGGCTTACGAAATGGGTAAAAGCATTTGACAATGGGCACAAAACCAACTGGAAAAGACTACGTGGGCAGCGACGAGCTCTATACCGGCGTGCACAAGACAATGCGGCTATGCGCCGAACTCAACACAGGCTACCACACCGAGGAAGAGGTGCGTGAATACTTGCGGCAAATCACCGAAAGTGAGGTCGATGACTCGGTGCGTGTGTTCCCGCCATTCAACATCAACTACGGACCAAAGACGCGCTTTGGGCGCGACAGTTTCGTGAACTTTGGGTGCACATTCTTGGCGATAGGAGGCATCACCATTGAGGAGGGTGCTTTCATTGGGCCGCACTGTGTGCTGGCTACCGAGTTTCACCCCGAAGACCCTGCCACTCGTCACTCGTTGCTCACCAAGCCCATCGTCATTGGTCGCAATGCCTGGCTCGGTGCCGATGTGAAAGTGCTGGCAGGTGTTACAATAGGCGAGAATGCCATTGTTGCCGCTGGCAGTGTGGTCACTAAGGATGTGCCACCGGGCATGATAGTGGCAGGAAGCCCGGCTAAGGTTATCAGGCCCATCAATAAGCAGTAATTTGCAGCTATTTCCCAAATAAAAACTATTTTTCTCGTTTATTCATTACAATGATTATCCATCTCGACAATATTGACCAGTACAACAAGGCATTGGGGATAGAGACATTGCATCCGCTCGTTACCGTGTGCAATCTCAAGGACGTGACTAACCGTGAACTCATCGACAATGAGGTGACGTGGCATTATGGGGTATATGCTTTGTTCTTGAAGAACACTCGCAGCTGCCTGCTGAGCTATGGTCACAAGAGCTATGACTACAGCGACGGCACGGTCACGAGCTTTGCTCCAATGCAGACGGTGACCTCTACGCCCATTCCTGGAATGGATCACGATGTGGTGGCGCTGTTGTTCCACCCCGACCTGATTCGCGGCACCTCGCTTGCCAAGGGGATGGCCGACTATCGTTTTTTCCAGTATTCGTCAAGTGAGGCGCTGCACATGTCGGAGCGAGAGCGTGGCATCTACCTCGACTGCATCGACAAGATTAAGGAGGAGATAAGCAGACCTATCGACAAGTTCAGCCGCAAACTCATCTGCCGCAACATCGAGCTCTTGCTCGACTACTGCCTGCGTTTCTATGACAGGCAGTTCATCACACGCGAACTGGAGAACAGCAGCGTGATAGCGACATTTGAACAGGCACTTAACGACTACTTCCACGACAGGGACTCGATTTTCATGAGTGGACTGCCATCGGTGAAAACGTTTGCCGACAAGTGCTGCTTGTCGCCTAACTACTTTGGCGACCTGGTGAAGAAGGAGACAGGCAAAACGCCGCTGGAGTTCATCCAGCAAAAGGTTATCGACATCGCTAAGGACGAGTTGCAGTCAACTGATGTGCTCATAAGCGAGGTGGCCTATCGCCTTGGTTTCCAGAGCAGCCAGCACTTCAACCGCTACTTCAAGCGCTGCACCGGCATGACTCCCACCCAGTACCGCAAGCACAGCCGCCAGTCGGCTTGATGCCCCTGCGTTAGGAAAATGAAACTCGATTCTACCTCAAGATATATGGCTGGCTCATTAATTGAAGCCAGCCATATTGTTATAAGCCCAAATTGGTCATTGGGGATTATGTAAGAACAAAGTTTGTCAAATTATGGTACAATTATTGCAATGAAGCAAAATAATCATTATCTTTGCATTGTGATAGATAAACGATAAATAAATGATTACTAACACCGAAATATTGAACTTTGTCACCTACTGCATTGCTCAGTTGGCTCATCGACTGCACTTGTCACAACAAGAGATTTACAGGAGGCTAAAAGACTCGGGCATTTTATATGACTATATAGTTCCTTCTTATGATGTCCTCCATACTTTTGGGTCACGATATCTTATTGATGACCTCACCGACTTTATGAGAGAGAAAGGAGTGTTATCAAAATGATTGTTTATCATTCTTCGGCAGTAGTAGTGGATGCCCCTGATATATTTCATTCAAGGCGTTATCTGGATTTCGGAAAGGGCTTTTATCTCACTACCATTTATGAGCAAGCGGTACGCTATGCCGAGCGTTTTTTGCGTAGGGGTAGGACTGCTTGGGTGAATTACTATTCGTTATCCTTTAGTTTTGAGGATTGGAAAATAAAGAGTTTCCATAGCTATGATTCCGAGTGGCTTGATTTTGTGTCAAAGTGTCGTTCGGGCAATGATTCCACCGATTATGATATGATAATTGGTGGAATAGCTAATGACCGTGTTATTTTGACTTTAGATAGGTATTTTGCTGGAGAACTAACACAAGATCAGGCATTAGGCTTGTTGAAGTTTGAAAAGCCCAATATTCAATACTGTATACGTTCTGAGAAGATGTTGAATGAATGTTTGACTTACATTAAAAGTGAGCAATTATGAGTGACGAAAGCAAGTTGGCATTGCGTAGTGCAAAGATTGCAAGGATTATTGAGAATATAAGTGAGATGTTCAATGTGTCTTTACAAGAAGCCACCGACATCTACTACAATTCAGAAACTGCCAATCTCATTGATGAGGGAGTTGCCGACCTTCATTGCCGCAGTGAAAAATATCTTGCCGAAGAAGTATGGCTTGAACACCAAGATTGTCCTCAAAGGGAAGGTCTTTGAGGGCAGAACGAGGTTGAGATTTTCAGATGATTTAAGCCTAATATTTCTTTACCAGTTCAATCATCTTTTCTGGAAAATCAGGCGGGAGCGAACTCGAGTGATGTCGTCGACATTAATGTCGAGGCGCACATTGGCGGGGTCGCTCTCGTCGATTGCTATCATTGCCTGGTTGTCGTAGTAGGATTCCTTGACAAAAGCCAGTTCCAGGCGCTGGATGATGTTTTCCTTGTACTGCTGCATGGGGAACTGGTTCAAGATGTGCTCAATGTAGCGCACTGTGTTCACATGGCCGTTGAAATCGATGTCGGTGTACTGGAACTGGTAGCTCTCGGTCCTGGTGGGCTCAAAGGGTCGCAGCCGGCTTTGTGGCTCGATGGGGCAGGGGCGTCCCGAGACGTTCTCGCTAATGTAGCTCAGCTTGGAGATGTCGACACTCTCACGAGTGCTCAGGTTGATCACTACCCAGATGGTGCGCACGTAGCCAATTATTTCATCATTGCAGTCGCGCACTTCCATGTTACGCTGCGAGAAGTGGCGGTTGTAATCTTCAATCCAAGTGGTGAGCGAGTAGTTCTCGTCTACCCGCGGATAGCGCTTCATCTCGATGGTCACCCTCGAGAGCACCCATCCCTGGTCGTCCTTGATGAGCCGTGCATATCCCACGCCCCATGCGTTGGCATGGTTGGTAGCCACTTCAATTATTCGGTTCATCAGCAGTGTGACAGGCATCTCGGCCTGTGGATTACACTCTCCTGCCGAGAGATAAAACTGCTGGCTATATTCTTTCCTGTCTTGCGATAGTCCCATAATGATATAATTTTCTTACTAACAAGTAGATAAATAAATTCTCACCTCTTCATTTTCTTCTCTCACCTCTTTCCTCTTCCCTCTCACCTCTTCCCTCTCACCTACTTAATCCCTGTGTGCTTCATGAGTTCGCGGGTGGAGCTGTGTTTCTTACCGTTAAGGTCGTAGATGTATTGGTTGGTGTGCTTGGGAGGCATTTTCTTTACGTTGTCGAAGCGCTCGGGATTGGTGATGCGGGTGAACACCACTCGCTGGATGCGGGTCTTGTCGCAGCGCCCCATGCTGTAGCCCATCTCGGCAGGCTTCTCTCCAGGGCCGTTACTGCTCCAGTAGGTGACAAATCCCTCACTGTCAATACCCATGAAGATGACGCTGTGGCCGTGTTCCTGCAGGTCGCCTTTCACACCGTTGTCGCCAATGATGGCACCGCTATCGTCGTCGCGGTTCCAGAATATCTTCATGAAGTCGCCAGGTTTGGCCTGTTGCCAGATGGGGAGGTTGCGCCACTCGTCGTCGGTGAGGTAACGCTCATCGGCACTCTCCTTGCACGCCGCTGTCTTGGCGCCACGATAGGCAGTGAAGCTGTAGCCAGCTTTGAGCTCGTGAATGAGCACTGCGATGGCAGGGCCGTTGCCGTTCATGCGTCCCCAGAATCCCTCTCCGTCGCTCTGGTAGTATCCTTGAGGGTTCATGTTGTCGACGATTCCCACAAAGGGTTTCATCGCCAGCCAAGCCTCGCGAGAGATTTTGTGGTCTTTGTCCCACATCAGGAGCGCCTTGATGAGAGCGCAATAGGTTGCGCTGGAGCAAAACGAGGGTTGTGCCAGTTGCAGGTCGAGCACTGGGCGAGAGTCGGCAAGCGTCATCTTGTAGGCCTGGTGCAGTCCCTTCCATGCTGTTTTCTTGAATGTGTCGTTAGGCTTGGCACCGGTGTAGTAGCCGCCGTTGTGTGGGAATGAGTCAACTGCCGCCAGCACGCATTGCTGCCACTCCAGGTTCACTTTATCGGTTGTGGCAGCCATTGCGCTTGAAATTGCGCTGGCAATTATTGCTAATGCTATAATGCTTCCTGTAATTCTCATATAGATAAAGTGTTTATTTAAAATCGCCTCAAAAGTACTGAAAAAAATAGAATGTGGCAAATTTAAATACTTAAACTCAATAAAACACCCAAAATGCGCAATACAAAATCATTTATTTCGATAAAATATTGAAAAACATTGTGCTCAAATGAATTGAAATTACTAAATTTGTGAAGTAATTAAAAATTATAAGTTTGACACATGAAGCGAATCTCATTTACACTCTTGTTCACATTGCTGTTTATGCAAGTTGTCGCAGCACACGACGAGGCATCAACCTTGCTGGCCAATGAGAGCGAGAATGCAACAGAACTTGCTCCCTCCGATAAGGACGACAAGGGCACAGGTGTTGATCAGGAAAACAAGAAAACACCAATTTTCACTAAACCCAAATTCAGTGGCTTTGCTATTGCATCCTATCAAGCAACTTTCCAGGAGAGTGGCAACAGCAACTCTTTCAACGTGAGGATAGTGAGGGCATCGATTGAAGGCAATATCCTGGGTGAGTTGTACTACAAGATTCAAGGCCAAATCAATGGCAACACTACCAATCTGGGCAGCAGTCCACGACTGGTTGACTACTTCATGGAATGGCAGCGGTTCAGTTTCTTCAAGGTGAAGCTGGGGCAGTTCAAGAGACCGTTCACCTTCGAGAATCCCATGAATCCCATCGACCAGGGCTTCATGGCCTACTCACAGCCAGTGTCGAAGCTGTCGGGCTTCAGCGACCGTACGGGCGAGCATGCCAGCAATGGCCGCGACATTGGTCTGCAGTTTCAGGGCGACTTTCTCAAGAATAGTAGCGGCCGCAACCTGTTGCACTATCAGGTGGGTGTGTTTAACGGGCAGGGCATCAACACCGGCGATGTCGATAACAAGAAAGACATCATTGGTGGAGTGTGGGTGATGCCCGTTGCAGGGCTGCGCATTGGCGCCTTTGGCTGGGAAGGATCCTATTCCCGCAAGAGCGGTGGCGAGCTGCTCAGGTTGAACAAGCATCGTTATGCCTTGAGTGCCGAGTACAAGAAAGGCGACTTGCAACTGCGTGGCGAGTACATTCACTCAACAGGGCTGGGGTTTGCCACAACCTATCAAAAGCCTGGCGATGCCACCGACCTTACCATCAAGAGATACTACGACCGTGAGGGCAACGAGATGGCTTCCAATAAGGCCGACGGTTTCTATGCCCTTGCAATTGTGCCAGTGGTGGGTAACAAGCTGCTTGCCAAATGCCGCTATGACTTGTATCGTCCCAGCGCATCGTGGCTTCATGCCAAGACCAACTATGAGGTTGGTCTCAACTTCAGGTTCTGCAAGTACTTTGAGATACAGGGCGAGTATATGTTCACCAACGACCGCTCGCTCGCCAACCACAACTACAGCACAGTCTATGTGCAAGTGAGCATACGCTATTAGTTCACACTCAAGACTTTCCACGTTCTACATTCCGCGTTCCACGTTCCACATTTCAAGCGCCGCAGGCGCCACTTAACACTTAAAACTTCACACTTAAAACTTAAAATACATGTCACTACTAATGATTTTGCAACTCTGCATTGTTCTTGCAGCGTTGTGGCTGGGCTCAAGATACGGAAGCCTAGCATTGGGAGCCATTTCGGGAATTGGATTAGCCATTCTCGTGTTTGGCTTTGGTATGAAACCGGGCACACCGCCCACCGATGTCATCTACATCATCATTGCAGCTGTCACTTGTGCCGGCATCATGCAGGCCTCGGGAGGCATGGACTGGCTCATTCAGCTGGCTGAGAGGCTCTTGCGCAAGCATCCAGCCCGCATCACCTTTCTCGCTCCATTGTGCACATTCTTCCTTACTGTGCTAGTGGGCACTGGACATGTGGTCTACACACTGATGCCCATCATTTGCGACATCGCAATCAAGAAGGGCATCCGTCCCGAGCGTCCTTGTGGAATCGCCAGCATTGCCTCGCAGATTGGTATCACTTGCTCGCCCATCGCGGCAGCAGTGGTAGCATTCATCACCATCTCGGGAGCCAATGGCTACTCCATCAGCATTCCTCAGGTGCTCATGGTCACCTTCCCTGCTTGCTTGCTGGGCATCATCCTGGCATCGGTAGCGTCCTATCGTCGTGGCAAGGACCTTGACAAGGATCCCGAGTTCCAGAAGAAACTTGCCGATCCCGCTCAACGCGAGTACATCTATGGCGGCACTGCCACCACTCTTGACAAGAAAATCGCTCCCGAGAGCAAGCGTGCTGTGTTCATTTTCTTTGGAGCACTGCTTGTGATTGTGTTCTTTGCTATTTTCCAAGACTTGCTTCCTGCCTACGACACTGTCAAGGCGCTTAAAGATGCTCCCTCTGTCGAGCTCATTGGCTCTCGTGTGACAGTTACCGCCGACCAGCTGGCAAAGATTGGGCAACATGTGGCAGGCGTCACCGAGAAAGTTGAAAGTCCATTGAAGATGAACCTCGTGATTCAGATTGTGATGATTACCGCAGCGGCGCTGATGATAATCTTCTGCAAGGCGTCGCCCAAGAAAGCCGTGTCGGGTCCCGTGTGGCAAAGCGGTATGGTAGCTGTTGTGGCAATCTATGGCATCGCCTGGCTTGCCGACACTTATTTTGCCAACTATCTCGACGATATCCAGTCCATACTCTCGGGCATGGTAGAGCAGTATCCATGGTCGATAGCCTTTGCGTTCTTCCTCGTTTCGGTGCTCGTCAACTCGCAGGGAGCAGTGGTTGTTGCCATGCTCCCGCTGGCCTACAAACTGGGCATTGACGGATGGATATTGCTGGGAGTGTTCCCCTCGGTCTATGGCTATTTCTTCATTCCCAACTATCCATCAGATATTGCTACTGTGAACTTCGACCGCACCGGAACCACAGTCATTGGCAAGTATCTGCTCAACCACTCATTTATGATGCCAGGCATGGTTCACACTGTTGTGGCGAGCGTGTCGGGATATCTCTTTGCCTATCTTTTCCACTCGATGGGGCTCATTTGATTCCTGATGGGTGTCACCCAGAGCAATCAGCTGGATTTCGTTCACGAGGTCCAGCTGATTGTGTTCAAGCCGCAATGGTAAAATGTTGAGTCTTAATTATAGTTATTTTTATAAATAAAATAATTATTATAATCAAGGTGTAAAGAAAAAGTGCTACCTTTGTGGTCGTTTTTTTAGTAAGAACATGATAAAATCTTAAATAGCACTATGTTCAACTTATTCAAGAAGAAATCTAAAGAGAGCCCTAAGTTGTTCTATCACACCGATATGCACTGCCACATCCTGCCCGGTGTGGATCATGGCTCACAAAATATTGACCAGTCGCTGGAGATGCTGCGTGCCGAGATTGACATGGGCATTTCGCACGTGATCTTAACCTCGCACGTCACTGCCGAGACCTTTGAGAACACTCCCGAGACGCTCACCGCTGCCTTCGAGACACTTAAGAAAGCTGTTGAGGAAGAGGGACTTCCTGTCGACCTTGATGTCTCGGCCGAGTACCGCATCGACGAGTACTGGAACCGCGAGTATGAGGCAGGGCACCTGCTGCCCATGCCAGGCAACCGCATCCTGCTCGAGAACTCCTTTGTTCAGGAGCTCATTGGCATCGACAAAATGATGTTTGACCTTCAGGTCAAGGGCTATCGTCCCATCCTTGCTCACCCCGAGCGCTACCGTTACTACTACGACCGCAAGGACCGCTACAAGTCGTTGCACAGTGCCAGCGTCAAGTTCCAGGTCAACATCCTCTCGCTCGAGGGCTACTTTGGCCGCGGTGCTCGCGAGACGGCTCTCTGGCTCATCGACAACAACTTGTGCGACATGCTGGGCAGCGACATGCACAGCATGGACCATGCGCACATTATTCAAGACTACATCGCCAGTCGCGAGTGGCGCAAGTTGTGCGAGAAGTATGACCTGCCCAAGCGCATCATCAACGACCGCGAGTTTGTCCAGAGATAACACACTCTCCCGGGAGTCTTCACTTTATTCAATTTCCACTTGGCAATGCTAAAGATAAAGCGACTATACTGGTTCATGCTAAAGACATTCTTGCCTTTATTCATGATGACGTTCTGTATATGTCTGTTTATCGTGATGATGCAGTTCCTGTGGAAATACATCGACGAGCTGGTGGGCAAGGGACTGAGCGTTGACTTGATTGCCGAGCTCTTCTTCTATGCCGCACTGTCGATGGTGCCGCTGGCGCTGCCTTTGTCGATATTGCTGGCTTCGCTCATGACATTTGGCAACCTGGGCGAGCATTTTGAACTCACCGCGATGAAGTCGAGTGGCATCTCGCTGCTCAAGGTGATGAAGCCGCTCACGCTATTTATCATGCTCGTGAGTGTGGGAGCCTTCTTCTTCCAGAACAATGTGCTGCCGCCATCACAGGTGAAGATGTGGACCTTGCTCTTCTCCATGAGGCAGAAGTCGCCCACTCTCGACATCCCCGAGGGTGCTATCTACAATCAGATTCCAGGCTACAACCTCTATGTGAAGCAGAAAGACCCTAAAAGCGATAAACTCTACGGCATCCTCATCTACGACGTGTCGTCGTCATCAATGTTCCCGCGCATTGTCGTGGCCGACTCGGGCAGCCTCACCATGAACAGCGAGAAGACTCACCTCATTCTCAATCTTGAGCATGGCAACTGGTATGAAGACCTTGCCACAGGAACCACTATGACCAACGAGCTGGGAAGCGACGAGATGTACCGCCGTGAGGCATTCAAGAGCAAGGAGATTATAATCCCTTACAACGACAATTTCACCCGCATGGACGACGAGACCATGCGGCAGCAATATGTGGGAAAGAACATTGAGGAGCTCAGGCACACCATCGACTCGGTGAAACAAAAAATCGACTCGGCAGGCAACATGATTGGCAACCAAATTCGCTCTGTCCCCAGCGTGGGAGTCCCCACGGTGCGGCTCGATGTGAAGCAGGACACCACAATAGCCATTCCGGTGAAACCGGTGGTAATGCCCAAGGCGCTCGACTTTGATTCCCTGAAGGCGAGCATTCCAGGGTCTGCCCTGCGCTCTATACTGTATAGCTCTATCTCCAACCTGAAGATGAAGAAGCAGGACTATGAGTTCCGCACCTATTCTCTCGACGAGGACAGCTTTATCATGCGCCGCCATGAGATTGAGCTGCAAAAGAAGTTCACCCTCTCGCTGGCGTGCCTGATTTTCTTCTTCATTGGAGCTCCGCTGGGTGCCATCATCCGCAAGGGTGGACTGGGAACGCCCATCGTGATCTCGGTGCTGCTCTTTGTGGTCTATTATATTATCGACAACACGGGCTACAAGCTCGCACGCGATGGACACTGGCCAGTGTGGCAGGGAGTGTGGCTAAGCTCGGCGGTGCTGCTGCCGTTGGGAATTTTCCTGACCAAGAAAGCCGTCGACGACTCGGCTGTGTTCAACCCCGATGCCTACCGCAACTTCTTCCGTCGGCTGCTGGGATTGCATCAGAGCCGTCACCTCACCCTCAAGGAGGTTATCATCGAGGAGGTCGACAGCCAGGTTGCCCTTGGCAAGGTGGCAGCGCTCAAGACGCACTGCCAGGATTTCCTGGAGAAATACAAGGCGCGGCAAGACTATCTCACCTACTTGCAGCAGGGCTACGACAAGACTATGCTCAACGCGCTGGCTGCCGAGATAGACGACGTGGTCGACTACTTGTCCAACTCTCGCAACCAGCTGCTGCTCAACAAGGCTATGGACTTCCCCATCATGCGTGGGTTGCTCACCTATCACATCACTAACTACAAGCACGTGGGCACTGCCCTGGCTGTAGTGTTCCCCGTGGGTCTGCCGCTGTACCTGGTGGGCACACGCCATCAGGCTAACCTCAAGCGGGAGATTAAGGTGGCACAACGGGTGTGCGATGAGATCACGCAGATTATCACCAGCGATATGAACGAAAACAATTAAACAACAAAATACACAATAAAATTAGACATGACTGATAACAATGAATTTAAACTGAATACTATCGACGAGGCAATTGAGCAGTTCCGCAAGGGAGAGTTTGTGATTGTTGTCGAC
Organism: uncultured Prevotellaceae bacterium; assembly: GCA_900318065.1. GTDB lineage: Bacteria > Bacteroidota > Bacteroidia > Bacteroidales > Muribaculaceae > Sodaliphilus. Next base: position 46,856 of record ONIY01000001.1, on the reverse strand, counting down.
GATGAGGACCGTGAGAACGAGGGCGATTTCATCATCGCCGCCGAGTGCATTACCGAGGAGAAGGTCAACTTCATGATGAGCGAGGGCAGGGGAGTGCTGTGCACACCTGTCACCACCGAGCGGTGCAAGCAGCTGGGACTCACAATGCAGGTCGACGACAACACCTCGATGCTGGGAACACCGTTCACCGTGACCATCGACAAGCTTGAGGGATGCACCACCGGCGTGTCGATGCACGACCGCGCCGAGACAATCAGGCATCTTGCCAACCCCAACGCTAAGGCTACCGACTTTGGCCGACCAGGACACGTCAATCCACTGCGTGCTCAGGACAAGGGCGTGCTCAAGCGTGCTGGACACACCGAGGCGGCTATCGACCTCACCCGCTTGGCAGGAATGCAGCCTGCAGCAGCGCTCATAGAGATTATCAACCCCGATGGCACCATGGCGCGACTGCCACAGCTGGTGAAAGTGGCTAAAAAATACAACATGCCCATCATCTCCATCAAGGACCTTATCGCCTATCGCCTGCGCACCGAGAAGATTGTCGAGGTGGGAGAGACTGTAGACATGCCCACTCATTACGGGCACTTCAAGCTCATTCCTTTCAAGCAGCTCAACAACGGCTTGGAGCACATCGCTCTCATCAAGGGCGAGTGGACCGAGGACGAGCCATTGCTTGTGCGGGTGCACTCCTCATGTGCCACTGGCGACATCTTCGGGTCGATGCGATGTGAGTGCGGTGAGCAGCTGCACAAGGCCATGCAGATGATTGAGGCCGAGGGCAAGGGACTTATCGTCTACATGAACCAGGAAGGACGTGGCATTGGGCTCATGAACAAAATCAAGGCCTACAAGCTGCAGCAGGAAGAAGGCCTCGACACCGTCGACGCCAACACCCACCTGGGCTTCAAGCCCGACGAGCGCGACTATGGTGTGGGCGCCAACATACTGCGCATTCTGGGTGTGAAGAAGATGCGATTGATGACCAACAACCCCGTCAAGCGCGTGGGTCTTGAGAGTTATGGTCTTGAGGTGGTGGAGAATGTTCCCATCGAGGTCATGCCCAACAAGTACAACCGCTTCTATATGCACACCAAGAAGACCCGCATGGGGCACAACCTCCACAATGTGGACTAACCCGCGGCGTGTAAAAGCTGCTTGTAATGCTGGTTACATGAGATATTAGGTCTCAAAACTGGTGAAAATGGGCGTTTTAGTGTGCTATTTAATATAAAAATGTCGTAATTTTTTTAAAATGTGGCATTTAATCATTATTTTTGCACTTTCGTTTTGAAAATTTTTTTTCAGAGTATATGTTTTAAAAAATTGTTTAGTATGAAAAAGATTTTATTGCTTGCTGTTGCTGCAATGACTTTGAGCGCAGCATCGGCACAGGTTACCGTTCAAGGTAGCAAGTTTACCGACAATCTTTCAGTGACCCTCAAGGGCGGTATCGTTTCGCCTTTCCAGCACTACGCTTTCTGGAAGAGCGCACGTCCAGTGGCTGGTATCGAACTCCGCAAGCAAGTGACTTCGGTCCTGGGACTGGGAGTAGAAGGTGAGTGGTCGTTCAACACATCGTCGTGGCAGAAGCCTTATGGCGAGCACACATCGGTGTGGGGACCTCACAGCAAGACTATCGTTGACCATCAGCTCGTGGGTGCTTTTGGTACTATCAACCTTACTAACTGGCTGCTCGGTTATCCCGGCACTCCTCGCACTCTCGACATCGAGGCTGTGGCTGGCGCTGGATGGTGGCACGCCTACAAGACTGGCGAGGTGATTGCTCCCGCCGAGACTGCTGTAGAGGTTGCCGACAAGAACTCATGGTACACCAAGGCTGGTCTTAACCTTAACTGGAACGTGGGCGAGTCTAAGGCTCTCACCGTTTCGCTCAAGCCTGCTGTAGTGTGGTACATGGGTCGTGGCGCTACTCAGCACACAACAGTGTTCAACGCCAACTGCGCCACAGTTGAGATTGAGGCTGGTCTCACCTATCACTTCAAGAACCACAATGGTGAGCACTACATGACTCTGTGCCCCATGCGTTACACTCAGAGCGACCTCGACGCCATCAACGCCCAGGTTAATGACCTGCGCAACCAGTTGAGCAACGCTAAGGCCGACGTTGACGCTGCCAATGCTCGCGCACGTCGTCTCCAGCAAGAGCTTGAGGAGTGCAACAAGCGCAAGAACAAAGTGGAGTATATCACCGAGACTAATGTTGTTGACAACAGCATCGAGAACCTCGAGACCAACGTTTACTTCGAGATTGGTAAGAGCGTCGTTAGCCAGGCTCAAATGCCTAACGTAGAGCGCGTGGCTATCTTCCTGAAGAACCATCCCGAGGCTACTTGCATCATCAAGGGTTATGCTTCGAAGGACGGTCCTGAGGATCTCAACATCCGTCTTGCCAACAACCGCGCTAAGGCCGTTTATGACCTGCTCACCGGCAAGTACAAGATTAAGTCAAGCCGCATCAAGGCCGAGGGCAACGGCATCAGCGAGATGTTTAGCGAGCCCGAGTGGAACCGCGTTTCTATCTGCACTATCCAGAACAAGATTAAATAAGGCGCGTTTTACTCCTTAATCGATGAAAAAACGGAGCCTTGCACCAGCTGGTGCAAGGCTCCTGTTTTTTAGTCCTATGGTGGAAATCTAGAATATCTAGAATATCTAGAATAACTAGAATGCTTTCTTCCTACTTCCTATTTGTGAATTCAAGAATTCTCCTCCAGGTCATCATAGCGCTGGAACAGGAAGTCGTTGTAGGGGAAGCGCTGGGTGTGAATGAGCTTGGCTTTCTCATAGAGCAGCTGCTTGAGCGCGTCGATGTTGATGCGCTTCTTTGCGCTGATAAACACGCAGTTACCCACCATGCGCGACATCCAGGTCTCCTGCAGCTCCTCGAGTGGGATGTTCTCGCGCTGGCGAGGAGTGAGGTCGTCTTCATCCTTCTCAACGTAGCTGAACTGGTCTATCTTGTTGAACACCATTATCATCTCCTTGTTGCTGGCGTCGCACACGTCGTGAAGCGTGCGGTTCACCACCTCGATTTGCTCCTCAAACTGCGGGTGCGAGATGTCCACCACATGAATGAGCAGGTCGCTGTCGCGCACCTCGTCAAGCGTGGTCTTGAACGACTCCACCAGGTGGTGGGGAAGCTTGCGGATGAACCCCACAGTGTCGGTCAAGAGGAAGGGCAGGTTGTCGATCACCACCTTGCGCACGGTGGTGTCGAGGGTGGCAAAGAGCTTGTTCTCGGCAAAGACGTCGCTCTTGCTCAGCATGTTCATGATGGTAGACTTGCCCACGTTGGTATAACCCACCAGCGCCACGCGAGTGAGCTTGCCGCGGTTCTTGCGCTGGATGGTCTTCTGCTTGTCCCAGTTGGCAAGTTTCTGCTTCAAGAGCGAGATTTTCTGCTTGACGATGCGGCGGTCGGTCTCAATCTGCTCCTCACCAGGGCCACGCATTCCTATACCGCCTCGCTGGCGCTCCAGGTGGGTCCACATGCCAGTGAGGCGTGGCAGCAAGTATTGATACTGTGCCAGTTCAACCTGCATCTTGGCATTGGCAGTCTGGGCGCGCTTGGCAAAGATGTCGAGGATGAGGCTCGTGCGGTCGAGCACCTTCACCCGCAGCACTTTCTCGATGTTTGACACCTGCTTGGGGCTCAGGTCGTCGTCAAAGATGGCGAGATTGATGTCGTTGCCATCGATATATTGCGCTATCTCGTCGAGCTTGCCTTTGCCCACAAAGGTGGTGCGGTTAGGAGCGTCGCACTTCTGCGTGAACTTCTTCACGGTCACAGCGCCGGCGGTCTCGGCGAGGAAGTCGAGCTCGTCGAGGTATTCTTTGGCTTTCGATTCATTTTGCTGTGGCGTGATAAGTCCCACGAGCACAGCACGTTCTTCTTCAACGGTGCTCACGCTGTGTCGTTTCTGGTCGTCAAGTAATCCCATAGATATTAATGTGTGTAACGTTCAAAGTGCAAAGGTAGTGAAAAAATGCAGTGTTGCCAAGAAAAAAATCACCACGACCGCAAGCAGCCATGGTGATTTTTGCTCTAAATGATTATTTCTTTGTGGTTTGCTGGTTAATGTAGATGGGTGCTTAACGCATGACTTCCATAAACCATAAACTATCAACCATCAACCGTCAACGAAACATGAATTATTTCTTTGCCACTTTGGTGTAGCGCTTGTTCAGGCCTTCGATCACCTCGTCGGTAACCTCGAGGCTGGGGTTGATGTAGCCAGTAGCCGACTTGAAGAGGATCATGTCGTAGTTGTTCTTCTTGGCGTAATCCTCGAGGAAGTTGTGAACCGAGTCGTTGAGCTGCTTTTGGCTCTGCTGCAACTGGTTGGTAGTGTTCTGCTGCAACTTTGCCATCTCGTTTTGAGCGTTCTGCTCCATCTGCTGATACTTTTGAACATCCGACTTGTAGGCGTTCTCGTTGGCATACTGGTTGTTCTGCATCTTCTGGTTCACAGTGTTCTGGAAATTGCCCAGCTGGTCGGCATATTTCTTCTGAGCCTGGTCATACTCGTTCTGGAGGCGGGTGGTCATTTCCTCAAAGTCCTTTGCAAGGTTATAGTTCTTGAGCACCGAGTCCTCGTCGATATATCTGATTTCAAGGTGCTTGCCTGCCTTGGCGGGTTCTACCTTTGTCTCTTTCTTGTTGCTCTCTTGTTGCTGGTTGCATGCGCCCATAGTGATTGTCAGGGCCAGTGCCACCATCGCCAGTTTCATTAAGTTCTTTAGATTGTTCATTTCGTTTATATAGTTTTTTGTTTTTATGTCATTTGTAATACTCATCGTGCTGCACACACTTGATGCCACGTTTCTTCATCTCGGGGTTGCTGCCTATGTGGGTGTTAGGAAACCGCCCGCCCTTGACAAAGAAAACTTTAACTCCAAGCAGCAGGATGGCTATTCCCACCAAAATCAGTGTCAAAAGTAGTATCTTCACGACGTTATTCTTAAAAAAGCATGCAAATTTAAAAAACGTTTCTGATAAATTGCCGATTATTTAAAAAAAAATTGTAATTTAGCGGTGGCAAAAAGCCTGATTTAACAATTATTTTGGAACATCTATTTTAACTAATAATTTTTATTAAAAAATTAATTTACTATGACAATTAAAGATTTGAATCCACAGGCAGTGTGGTCCATCTTTGAAGAGATCACCAAGGTTCCCCGTCCATCGGGCAATGATGAAGGCAAGTTAGACAAAATCCGCGCATGGCTCGTTGATTTTGCCAAGAAGCACAATCTTGAATACAAGGTTGACAAAACTGGCAACGTGGCAATCTTCAGGCCAGCAGCTCCTGGCTATGAGAATTGCAAGGGCATTGTGCTGCAAGGCCACATGGACATGGTAGCCGAGAAAGGACCCGGTTCTACCCATAACTTCGACACCGACCCCATCGAGACCATTATCGACGGCGAGTGGGTGCGCGCCAACAACACCACCCTTGGTGCCGACGATGGCATGGGTCTGGCAATAGCACTGGCAGCAGTAATCGAGCCTTCGCTGCAGTGTGGACCTCTCGAGGCGCTTGCTACCGTTGACGAGGAGACAGGACTCACTGGTGCCAGCAATATTGAGGCCGACATGCTCGTGGGCGACTATCTGCTCAACCTCGACGAGGAGGAAGATGGCGTCATCACTATGGGCTGCGCCGGTGGTCTGGTGAGCATCTTCAAGTTCAACTACAAGCCTGAGGCTGCCCCCAAGGATCGCGTTTACTTCGAGATCAAGTTTGAGCACCTCCATGGCGGTCACAGTGGTGCCGACATCCACCTGGGCTATGCCACCGCTACCAAGCTCAGCAGCCGCCTGCTCTGGAACATTGGCGACCAGATGGACTATGTGCTCGCATGCATCGACGCTGGTAACCTGCACAACGCTATCGCGCATGCCGCTACCGTTGTTGTGGGTATCAAGCCCGAGGATAAGGAGAAGTTGAGCGTGGTTCTCAACACCTTCATTGCCGATGTTAAGAATGAGTACAAGCGCACCGAGCCCAAGATGGAAATCACTTGCAACAGCGTTGATGTGCCCGAGACCATTATCGACACCGACACCGCACGCCGCGTTGTTGATGCCGTTTATGCTGCACCTCACGGCATCGCTGCCATGAGCATGGAGATTCCTGGACTCGTTGAGACTTCGACCAACCTTGCCAGCGTGAAGATGCGCGAGGGCAACCAGATTGTTGTTGAGATGTTCCACCGCTCTTCTATCGAGAGTGGCAAGTATGACCTCACCCACAAGTGCGAGACTATCTTCCGCCTTGCTGGAGCCAACGAGATCATCAGCGAGGGTGGATACCAGGGATGGGAGCCCATCGCCGACAGCCACCTCCTCACCGTTGCTCAAGAGCAATGGGAGAAACTCTTTGGCGTTAAGCCCGAGGTTAGAGCCATTCACGCAGGTCTCGAGTGTGGTCTGTTCCTCAAGGCACGTCCCGACATGGAGATGATCTCCTTTGGTCCCACTCTGCGCGATGTGCACTCACCAGCCGAGCGCTGCCACATCCCAGCAGTAGACAAGGCATGGAAGCAAGTGCAGGCCATCATCAAGGCCCTTGCCGAGGAGAGCAAGTAATCAACCATTTTGGCTAAGCGACAAAAAAGAAGCTGCATCCCTCATGGGAATGCAGCTTCTTTAATTGTGTGTGAGAGAGTTATTATCACCTCTTCCGGATTTGCACTTTCATTGGTGCATGGAAGTTCATCTTGTCGCCACGGGGAAGAAGGATGTCGATGCGGTTGCGCAATCTGGGACCCATCTTGTCCATTACTTTCCACACTCCACTGATGAGTGAGTTGGCACATTCAATGATAACTTCGTCGCCCATTTTCACGCCCAGTTTCTGGAACATGTCGTGCGACAGGGCAATCCATTTAATCTCATAGTTCTTAAGCTTGTTGTTGTCAATTCGCGAACCGCTGGCGGTTACCCAACCTGCGCCTCCCATGCCGGGGTGATACTTGGTAGCTGTCACAGTTACTTGACCACTTGCACCGATTGAACTGATTAACAAAAGCAATAAAAATAAAGCTTTACGCATATAAATTGTTTTGGTTAATAGATATGCTTCAGGACTGGTTGCCTAAATTTAGGAAACGTTATAACGCCCAAAAAGCGCTGCAAAGTTACGCATAATTTTTCAATATACAAAATCGACACACTAACGAAGTGCTAATCAACTTGTTGCAAACGATTACAGAGTGGAGAGTATAGAGTACAGAGTATAGAGTATAGAGTACAGAGTATAGAGTACAGAGTATAGAGTATAGGGTACAGAGTGTAGAGGGGAGAGGGGAGAGGAAAGAGGGGAGAGGGGAGAAGGGAGAGGGGAGAGGGAAGACTGTTGCGGCTGGTTGTTCTCTCGTCATTTGAAAAAAACAACTCCCTCGCCCAAAAGGGTGAGGGAGTTTTGTGTTTTCTTGATGTCTTTTTTTGTGGGTGGTTATCCTCTGAATACTGGAGGAGTTGGCATTTCGGCATCAGCATCAGTTTCGGCATCAGCATTATTTTCAGCATCAGTTTCGGCATCTGCATCAGTTTCAGCATTGGTTTCGGCATCAGCATTATCGTTGTTGCTGCTGGTGTCTTCTCCATCTACTGCTGGAGAGCTGTTGTTGTTTTGCTGCTCACCGTCGAGGATGTCGAGTCGTGAGGTCCACTGGCGCTTGCCGAATATGCGCTCGGCGTCTTCGGTGTAGATTACCTCGCGCTCAAGCAGCAGTTGTGCCAGGGCATGGTGCCCCTGGGTGTACTGCTCCAGGATCTCGCGTGCGCGCTTGTATTCCTGGTCGATGATTGCCTGCACTTCCTTGTCGATGCTCTGGGCGCGCTCCTCGCTGTAGGGCTTGGAGAAGCCGTAGTTCTCGCTGCTGTCGTAGTAGGACACATTGGGCAGTGAGTCGCTCATGCCATAGTAGGTGACCATGGCGTAGGCAATCTTGGTGGCGCGCTCGAGGTCGTTGAGGGCACCGGTGTCGATGATGCCCAGGAACATCTCCTCGGCAACACGTCCTGCCATGAGCGAGCAAATCTTGTCGAGCAACGCCTGGCGTGGGGTGATTTGCCTCTCCTCGGGCATGTACCACGCTGCGCCCAGTGCCTTGCCTCGTGGCACGATGGTGACCTTGACGAGCGGGTCGCCATACTTGAGGTGCCAGCTCACGGTGGCATGTCCTGCCTCGTGCACGGCGATGGAGTTGCGCTCTTCCTCGGTCATTACCTTAGAGCGCTTCTCAAGACCGCCAATGATGCGGTCGATGGCGTTGTTGAAATCTTGCTTTTGCACTGCCACCTTGTTGTTGCGAGCAGCGATGAGGGCAGCCTCGTTGCACACGTTGGCGATGTCGGCACCCGAGAAACCAGGTGTTTGGCGCGACAGCATGTCGAGGTCGACGCTGCCGTCGGTCTTCACGCCACGCAGGTGCACCTGGAAAATCTCCTTGCGGTCGTTGAGCTCGGGCAGGTCCACATAGATCTGGCGGTCGAAGCGGCCGGCACGCAGCAGCGCCTTGTCGAGGATGTCGACGCGGTTGGTGGCAGCCAGGATTATGATTCCGCTGTTGGTGCCAAAGCCGTCCATCTCGGTGAGCAGCTGGTTGAGGGTGCTCTCACGCTCGTCGTTGCCGCCCATGCTGGGGTTCTTGCCACGGGCACGTCCCACGGCGTCGATCTCGTCGATGAAGATGATGCATGGAGCCTTGTCCTTGGCCTGCTTGAACAGGTCGCGAACGCGCGAGGCTCCCACGCCCACAAACATCTCCACGAAGTCGCTACCCGACAGCGAGAAGAATGGCACGTCGGCCTCGCCAGCCACAGCCTTGGCGAGCAATGTCTTGCCGGTTCCCGGAGGTCCCACGAGCAGAGCGCCCTTGGGAATTTTTCCTCCCAGATTGGTGTATCGCTGTGGATTCTTGAGGAAGTCAACAATCTCGGCAACCTCGGTCTTGGCCTCGGCAAGGCCTGCCACGTCGGCAAAGGTCACCTTGGTCTTGTCGTTCTTGTCAAAGAGCTTCGCCTTAGACTTGCCCACGCTGAAGATGCCTCCACCCGAGCCACCGCCAGCCATGCGCCGCGTCATCCAGAACCAGAAGATGATGAGCAGGATGATGGGTCCAAAGCCCCAAATCCAGCTGCTGATGTCGCTGGCGGTCTCATAGCGCACGTCGCCCTTGAACGACCCGTTGGCGTTCCACTCCTTGACGTTGTCGTCAAATTTCTCGCTCGAGGGGATGTGGGTGGTGATGTAGGGGCGCGCATGCTGCGAGGCAGGAAGGCGGTCCTTGAAGATCACCTTGGCGAGGGAGTCGTTGATATAGGCGTTGGCCTCCTGCTTGTTGCTGAACACGACGATGCTGTCGACAGCACCTTCTTCCACGTAGCCCTGGAACTGCGTCCAGCTCACGTCGCGGCTCGTGCTCATGTCGTTGCTCCAGTAGATGCCCAGGATTACCGCCATGATAATCACATACATCCACAAGATGCTGAACTTGGGCTTCTTGCCGCGTGAGTTGTTGCTGCTGTTATTGCTGTTGTTGCTTCCAAAAATATTGTTCTTCATTAGCTTCTTGCTCTTAGTGCGTTAATCTCATGGCTGCACCGCCTGGGGCAGCTTTGAGAGATGATGTTATAGTAAAAAAAAGATAGTGTGTGTCTTAGTCCAGGTTGGGGATGCGAGAGATTTGTGCGTCGGCCCAGAGTTCTTCCAGGTTGTAGCGCTCGCGCTCCTCGGGAAGAAAGATGTGTGCAAAAACCGTGCCATAGTCTATCACTATCCATTGTGAGTTCTGGTAGCCGTCGTAGTTGAATGGTTTTTGGCTGGTTTTCTCTTGCACATATTCTCTCACGCTGTCGGCAATCGCCTCCACTTGTATCTTGGTGTTGCCGGTAGCAATCACAAAACCGGTGGTTGTGGCATACTCGAGTTGGCTCAGGTCGATGTGAACGATGTCACGTCCCTTCTTTTCTTGAATTCCTTCAATAATTCTTTGAATCAGTTCGGTATTTTCTGTCATTTTTTGTTGGATAAAACTATTTGTGCACAAAGTTAGAACATTTATTACTTATAACAAAAAAATCGCCAGCAAAATTGCGGCGACTTTTTTATTGGGGGAATTCTATAAATTGCTTGAATGAGATTATGATCTATGGTTTCATCAAGTGTGATAAGGAAAATCATGAAACTAACGTGATAATTCCATAAACCTCAAGTTTATAAAGTCGCAAAGCTACTTTATGAACTTGAATTTAGAAAGGCAGATCGTCCTCGGCAGTTGGAGTCAAGTTGTCGACACTGGGAGCGGGTGCCATGGGCTCGGGAGCGGGTGCTGCAGCTGCGGGAGCAGGGGCAGCTGCTGGTGCTGCGCCGGCGGGTGTGTCAACAACCTTCTCGGCCTTCCAGCCGCGAATGTCGGTGTAGTAGCGGCCTTGATACTCACGGCTCTCTATGTCGAAATAGAGGTTTATCACGTCGCCCACGTTGAAGTTGAACTGGTCGGCACGGTCGCCAAAGAAGTCGAAATAAATCTTGCGAGGAATGCCCTCAAGGGTCTCGAGCAGGTAGTTCTGCTTTTTCCATGGATTACCAGCCTTAGAGGTACCACTCTGAAGGTCAAACTTTTGTATAATCTTGCCTTTTACTTCCATATTGATTGAAATAGGTATTATTAATGTGTTTTAAAATATTGTCCTTTAAAAGTGGTGCAAATTTAGTGAATCATTTTGTTTAATGAAAATAATGTGGCGTGAATTTATCAACAATTTTAGTTTTTCATAGTCCATATGACTGTGAAATGTTGGTGAGAGAAGTTCCTCAGATTCTTGCAAAAAACCTCAAAAAACTATCCTAAATAGTGAAATGTAATGAGAAAAGTGTTCCATTTTGCCCCTAAAATGTATTTTTTACCTTTATTTTGGGTGATAATTTAAACCAAATTATTACTTTTGTGTCAAATTTTGCGATGTGACCCCCCATCGCTGAGGTGGCATCATCACTCGCAATAGAGAAAACGAGTTAAACAAATATTTTTTTCAATTAAATTTTATTGTTATGAAGAAAATTGCTATCGCATTTGTATGCATGATTATGGCTGTTGGTACTGCAATGGCTCAGAAACAATTCACTTTTGGTCCTAAGATTGGTGTTGACTACACTCACTACTGGGGCAAGAACGTAGAGCATGGTGGTCAGCTCAACTATCAGGCTGGCTTGTTCATGGAGTATCGCTTTACCAACAAGTTCTCGGTAGCTCCCGAGGTTGTGTTTGCAGCTCAAGGTGGCAAGTATGACACTAAAATCCTGGGTGTTGAGCTTAAAGAGACCGACCACGTTAACTACATCAATGTTCCTGTAATGTTGAAGTACTATGTGATTCCTGAGTTGAGCATTGACTTTGGTCCACAAGTAGGTTTCAATGTATATAGCAAGAACACCACCGAGGTTAAGGCTGGTGGTGAAGGCGGCAAGGGAACTACCGACATGAAGGATTACACTAAGAGTGTTGACTTCGGTCTGGGTCTGGGTCTTACCTACAACATCGCTAAGGACGTATTCGTTCAGGGCCGTTACACTATGGGCTTGACCAAAGTCTTTGACGGACCAGAAGGCAAGAATGGCAACGCTCAAATCGCCATTGGCTACCGCTTCTAATCAAGCGTAAGCAAGGATTTAAAAGAACAACAAGTGACCTGCGCAAAAAAACGGTGCGTGGGTCACTTTTTTGTGATTCTGTGTTGAAGGATTAAGATTATTATATTAATTTTGTTGCTAAATAACTTTATTGTTTAAAATTTTTTATTCAAGAATTATGAAGAAGATTGTTATTGCACTCATGTGCACAATTTTAGCCACTGGCGCAGCCATGGCACAAGAAAAATTCACATTTGGTCCCAAGATTGGTGTCGACTACACTCACTACTGGGGCGAGAACGTTGAGCATGGTGGCCATCTTAACTATCAGGCAGGTGTGTTCATGGAGTATCGTTTCACTAGCAAGTTCTCTATCGCTCCCGAGGTGGTGTTTGCTGCACAAGGTGGCAAATATGACTTTAAGCGCAACATAGAGGGCATTGATGTTGAACTTAAAGAGACCGACCACGTTAACTACATCAACGTTCCTGTAATGTTGAAATACTATGTTGCTCCAGCATTGAGCATTGACTTTGGTCCACAAGTAGGTTTCAATGTTTACAGCAAGAACACAATCGAGGGAAAGGTTGAAAAATTAAAAGAAAAAGAAACTACCGACATGAAAAAATATACCAAGACTGTTGACTTTGGTCTGGGGTTGGGTTTGACCTACAACATCACCGAAGAAGTGTTTATACAGGCTCGTTACACCATGGGCTTGACCAAGGTGTTTAATGTTGATGACGATAGCAAGAATGGCAACGGTCAAATTGCTATAGGTTTCCGCTTCTAATAAAGCGTCAGCAAGGATTTAAAAGAAAACAACAAGTGGCCTGCGCAAGATATTGTGTAGGTCACTTTTTTAGCGCTGATTCTTTGAAAATCAAGATAATTGTTCTATCTTTGCACAAGTAACAACTCATGTTTAACTTTAAAATTGATTATTTATGAAGAGAATTGCAATCGCATTTGTATGCATGATTATGGCCACTGGCGCTGTCATGGCTCAAAAGACGTTCACCTTTGGTCCCAAGATAGGTGTAGACTATACCCACTTCTGGGGCAAGAATGCGAAGCACGGCGGCAGGTTTAACTACCAGGCAGGTGTGTTCTTCGAGTATCGTTTCACCAGCGAGATTTCGATCGCTCCCGAGGTGGTGTTTGCCGCTCAAGGTGGGCAGTATGACGTGAAGGGTGCCAATTTCAGCCCCGTTGCACCCGCTGTTCCCCAACTTAAAATGGGCCCTGGACCAGGCGTTGACTTGAAATGCACTTGCACGGTGAACTATGTCAACATCCCAGTGATGTTCAAGTACTACATTGTTCCCTCGTTGAGTGTTGACCTGGGACCACAGCTGGGCATTAATGTCTATAGCAAGTTTACCGAGAAGTCGACAACCTCGGGCAACGATTACAAGTACACAACCGACGAAAAAGACTTGACTAACACTATCGACTTTGGCGTGGGGCTTGGGTTTACCTACAACCTCGCCACCGATGTCTTTGTCCAGGCACGTTACACCATGGGCTTGACCAAGGTGTACAAGGATGGCTATAATCCTCACCCCAAGAACGGCAACGCCCAAATCGCCATTGGCTACCGCTTCTAAGTGGGGGCTGCTTTCCTTTGTGAATCGAAGATAATGTGTTGTCTTTGTGATTATAAACGAAGTATTATTAATAATAATTTTTTGTGTTATGAAGAAAATTGTAATAGCATTTGTATGCATGGTCATGGCCGCAGGAGTTGCTATGGCTCAACCCGAGAAATCTTTTACTTTTGGTCCCAAGATAGGTGTTGACTACACCCACTTCTGGGGCAAGAATTGTGAACATGGCGGTCAGCTCAACTATCAGGGCGGCGTGTTCTTTGAGTATGTCGTAGCCAACCGCTTTGCTATCGCTCCCGAGGTGGTGTTTGCCGCTCAAGGTGGAAAGTACAAAAATGAGATGTTTGGTATTAAGCACACTTTTACCGAGCATGTCAACTACATCAATGTGCCTGTGATGCTTAAGTACTATGTCACTCCATCGTTGAGTATTGACTTTGGACCTCAAGTGGGTTTCAACATTTACAGCAAGTTTACCGACGAGCTCGATGATGGCACTCATAAGGGGAAAACTGTTACCGACCAGAAAGATGCAACTAAGAGTGTGGACTTTGGTGTTGCTCTGGGTTTGACTTACAACATTGCCAAGGACGTGTTTGTGCAAGGCCGTTACACAATGGGTATGACCAGTGTGTTTAAGACCGGCGAGTATAATGAAGCCAAGAACGGCAACGCCCAAATCGCCATTGGCTACCGCTTCTAGTGGAGAATAGAAGGTCGTGAAAGATTTTTTTCAAAGAAAATCGCCCGAGCAACCATTGTTGCCCGGGCGATTTGTGTCTTGCTGTGTCAATAAACGAATGGAGAAGACTGTTTCCTGAACATCACCTCAAAGCCTAAAGCCGAGATGATTTGGAAGAAAAGTCCCACGCTGGGAGTGATCTCGCCATGCTCCAACCGAGAGATGTAAGACTTTGTAGAGTGAACCTTCTTGGCTAGTTCGGCTTGAGTCATGCCAGCTTCCTTGCGGGCGTCAAGTAGAATTTGCGAAGTGTAGAAGTCAAAGGCTTCTCTTTCGGCGGCTTCACGTTCAGGAGTGCCTGGTTTTCCAAATTCCTGATCTAGAACAGTATCGTAGTCAACGATTTGATGATTGTTTGTCTGCATAGTATGCCTCCTTTATTTTTAGAGCTTTTTTTATTTCACTATTAGGTGTCTTTTGAGTTTTCTTTTTAAAACCATTGAATAAAACTACTATATTCCCACTGTCAAATATGAAAAAAGTACGGTAGATGATCCCATTGTATTTTGTTCTTAATTCATAGATGCCGTTTGTAATCAACTTGACAAATTGTTTCGGCAAGCGATCTTGTGTCTTTAGTAAAAGAAGACCATATTTGATTTTCTTCTGCGTTGGTTCATCAAGGGTTGACATGAACTTTTGAAAGTATCCGCCATAAGTTATTATCTTTCTCATGGTGCAAAATTATATAAAAGTTTTCAAATATAGAAACTTTTATTGTATCTTTTTTAAAAAAAACGCTCAGGTCGTTGCGACCTGGGCGATTTTGATGTAGTGTGGATATTGTTTTACCCCAATTCTAATGACTTATTTGGTTTTCAGTTTCTGAACGTGATGTTGCCACCGGTGGCATCGATGGTGATGGGGCGGTCGCGGTCTACGTTGTGGGCGATGATGTCGCGTGAGAGCTGGTTCAGGACAAGGTTCTGGATGGCTCTCTTCACAGGTCTTGCGCCAAACTCTGGGTCATATCCGGCCTGTGCGAGCACTGCCACAGCGCCGCTGGTGTATTCCATCTCGATGCCGCTGCTGTGTAGCATCTTCTTGACACTGCGCAGTTGCAACTCAACGATTTGTGCAATTTGTTGCTCGTCGAGTGGCGTGAACATTATCACTTCATCGATACGGTTCAAGAACTCGGGACGAATGGTCTGCTTGAGCATCGTGAGCACGTCGTTGCGGGTGCGTTCCACCACCTCGTCGTGGTTCTGGGCATTGAGGGTCTCAAAGCGCTCGCGGATGAGGCTCGAGCCCAGGTTGCTGGTCATGATGATGATGGTGTTCTTGAAGTTGACGGTGCGGCCCTTGTTGTCGGTCAACCGTCCATCGTCAAGCACTTGCAGCAGCACGTTGAAAACGTCGGGGTGAGCCTTCTCAATCTCGTCGAAGAGCACCACGCTGTATGGCTTGCGGCGCACTGCCTCGGTGAGCTGGCCGCCCTCGTCATAGCCCACATAGCCTGGAGGCGAACCAATGAGCCTGGTGACCGAGAACTTCTCCTGATACTCGCTCATGTCGATACGAGTCATCATGTTCTCGTCGTTGAAGAGGTAGTCGGCGAGTGCCTTGGCAAGCTCGGTCTTGCCCACACCGGTGGTTCCCAGGAAGATGAACGAGCCAATGGGACGGCGGGGATCGTTGAGGCCGGCACGGCTACGGCGCACGGCATCGCTGATGGCGGTGATGGCCTCGTCCTGGCCAATCACGCGCTTGTGCAGCTCGTCCTCAAGGTGTAGCAGCTTCTCGCCCTCGCTTTGCAGCATCTTGGTCACAGGGATGCCAGTCCAGCGCGAAACCACCTCGGCGATATCGTCGCTGTCGACTTCCTCCTTGATGAGCGACTGCTCGCCCTGCATGGTGCGCAACTGCTGTTGCAGCGCCACGTTCTCGTCCTGCTTCTGCTTGATGAGCGAGTAGCGTATCTCGGCCACGCGGGCGTAGTCACCGTTGCGCTCGGCACGCTCGGCGTCGAAATTGAGTTGCTCGATGTCGATCTTGTTCTGCTGGATGCGGTTGATGAGCTCTTTCTCGCTCTGCCACTTGGCCTTGTAGTCATGCTCACGGTCGCGCAGGTTGGCAAGTTGCTCATCTAGTTGCTTGATGCGTTGCTCGTCGCCGTCGCGCTTGATGGCTGCGCGCTCAATCTCGAGCTGCGAGATTTTACGGCTCACCTCGTCGAGCTCCTCGGGCACGCTGTCCATCTCGATACGCAACTTGGCGGCAGCCTCATCCACCAGGTCAATGGCCTTGTCGGGCAGGAATCGGTCGCTGATGTAGCGCTGACTCAGCTGCACGGCAGCGATGATGGCGTCGTCCTTGATACGCACCTTGTGGTGGTTCTCGTAGCGTTCCTTCAGGCCACGCAGGATGGCGATAGCGCTCTCCTCGTCGGGCTCGTCGACCATGACAATCTGGAAACGACGCTCCAGTGCCTTGTCTTTCTCGAAATACTTCTGATACTCATCGAGGGTGGTGGCGCCAATGCTGCGCAGGTCGCCACGCGCCAGAGCAGGCTTGAGGATGTTGGCAGCATCCATGGCGCCGCTGCTCTTGCCGGCACCCACCAGGGTGTGGATCTCGTCGATGAAGAGGATTATCTCGCCTTGGGCCTGGGTAATCTCGTTGATCACTGCCTTGAGTCGCTCCTCAAATTCTCCCTGATACTTGGCACCAGCAATCAGTGCGCCCATGTCGAGCGAGTAGACCTGCTTCTGCTTCAAGTTCTCGGGAACGTCGCCACGCACGATTCGTTGCGCAAGACCCTCGACAATGGCGGTCTTGCCAGTTCCTGGCTCACCAATGAGGATGGGGTTGTTCTTGGTGCGTCGGCTCAAGATTTGCAGCACACGACGTATCTCGTCGTCACGGCCAATGACGGGGTCAAGTTTGCCCTGACGTGCACGCTCGTTGAGGTTGACAGCATACTTGCTCAAGGCGTTGTACTGCTGTTCCTGCTCCTGGCTAGTGGCTTTCTTGCCCTTGCGCAGCTCGTCGATGGCTGCCTGCAAGTCCTTCTTAGTGACACCGGCATCTTTCAGGATGGTAGATGCTGGCGATGGCACCTCGTGCAGCGCCATGAACATCGCTTCGACGGTTACATACTGGTCGCCGTTCTTCTGCGCTATCTCGCTGGCCTTGTCGAGCACGCGGCTGCAGTCGTTGCTTAGGTAGGGGTCGCCGCCGTTCACTTTGGGCAGGCGCGCGAGTTCGTTTTCCAGTGGTCGCTCAATCATCTGTGGCGCGATGTCGAGCTTCTGCAAGATGAACTTCACCACGCTCTCCCCTTCGCTCAAGAGTGCCTTGAGCACATGCACGGGCTCGAGGGCCTGGTTGCCATTGCTGCGTGCAAGCGTGATGGCCTGCTGCAGCGTCTCTTGCGACTTGATAGTAAAATTGTTTAGATTCATATCGTTTTTTCTCCTTTCTGAAATGTCTCTCAGCAAAGGAGATGCCAATGCTTTCCAGCGCAAGATAAACGACAGAAAGTCAGTAATTTAAATCTTGTCAACTGACAAATTGGCAGTGCGATATGAAGGGGTGGAAAAGTCGTTGCAGTGCAACTTGCATGTTTACAGATTGTTGGTGCTGGGCTTTAGCCTGCTGTGGAAAAGGATGACAAGAAGTTCGATTGTCAGTCCATAATACACTGCGTCGCCGGGTAGTGAGAGCAGTTTTGCTGCAAGCATTGCGATTACCCCAATGGGCATGGCAAGCAATACCTGCCTGGGCTTGAAGCGACCTGGCAACCACAACGCAAAACTGATGGGGAACAGTATCGACACCGCCCGCAGGCCCAGTGACAAGAATCCCAAGTCGTTGATGAAACTGTTGTTGCACAGCAGTGCCACTACAACAGCCATTATCAGGACGGCGACAATCGACAGGCGCATCTGCACCAGTTGCGACCATCGAGCTGCGCCACGTTGCAGGTTGCTGTACACATCGCGCACCAGGATGGTGGCAACACCCAGCGACAATCCGCTGCCGCAGCCCAGGATGTTGATGAGCAGCGTGCCAAGCATGATGCCTCCAAGCCATGAGGGTAGGTGGCGAAGTATGAAGGCAGGGAAAGCCTGAGCCGAGTTCTCAATCACTCCTATGCCGGCAGGCAAGACCTCGCCAGCCTGCTGCATGGCAGTGAGCTCGCTGGCGGTGACGTAGTGGCCTCTCATGTAGATTCCCACCATTGTGCATGCGGCGCCTATCACTGGCAAGCAGATGGCGCATATTAACGAACCGCGGCGGGCATGCGAGTTGGCCGATGCCGACCAGATGCACTGGGCATAGGTCTGCGTCGACACCACGCCGAGCACCAGCGACAGGCATCCGCCCAGGTCTTTCATCACACCTCGCGCCACGAGGCTGCCGTAGCGCTGATGAATGCTCTCTATGTCGCTCAGGTTGTTGAGCTTGCTCAGCGATGCCTGCTGGTAGATGCTCTCCACACCATCGCGCAGGCCCGTGAATCCACCGGCTATGTGCCACACTACAATGCCTGCTGCCAGCGAACTGAAATAAAGCAATATCAGTTTAACGATGCCACTGGCTCCAGCACTGCGTATTCCGCCAAAGAAGACGAAGAGCATGATCAGCACCGCTCCCAGCACCGAGGCTCCCAGCATGGGAATGCTGAAGAAACTGCTTATCATAGCGCCCGACGAGAGCACTTGCGACACAATGCTGATGAAAATGCCCACCATGCATAGCACCGAGCCCAGGGTCTCGGCTTTGCGGCCATATTCATTTCTCACAACCTCAAGTAGGGTAGTGCAACCACTGCGACGCAGGGGACCAGAATACACATATCCCAGCAACAGCGAGCCTATGGCGGCACCCAGGGTGAACCACCATGCCGAGATGCCGTAGCAAAACGCCAGTTGCGCTGTGCCAATGGTCGACTGGCCTCCAGCCATGGTGCCGAGCAACGCTCCTCCCACGAGCCATGTTCCCGACGTGCCTCCAGTGATGAAGCTCTTGGCGTCGTTGACCCGCCTGCCCGACCACCAGCTCACTACCAGCAATGCGCCCACCGTGAGCAGCACGCCCAGAATGTGTATTGAGGAAATCATTTTAATGTGATAAGTCTTTGGTTCTTTTTTCGCGCCGCAAAGTTACTACTATTTTTTTTATAATAAGGTGATGTGAGCGGGAAAAAGATGAAAGGTAACCTCGGGTGAACGACATATTTTCGCCCAAATAGGAGATTTCTGCGATTTGGGATTATGCAATAATCAGTAATGAGTCCACTTGAAATAGTCGTATTTTTGTGCCTACTCAAGTTGTCAAACGATTAAGTACGATTAAAAATATTGAATATCAACAAAATATATTTTGCGAAAAATGCTCAAAATTAGTAGTTTTTACTTTTTAAAGTGGACTTAGTAATCAAGTTTCTAAAGTATATAAAACCTCTCAATATCAGGCGATAAGCTCCCCCTCTAAGATAGAGGGGGAATTGACACACAGTTGTTTAAGTATTCTAATCGTTGCAATAGGAATTTAAAATCAGCATCTAAAAAAGGCGATTGCTGAACTTGATGAGTAGCAATCGCCTTTGTGCGAGTAATGTAATTGTCTTGCTGGTTACTTGTTGATGGCGTCCTGGATCTCGCTGAAACCAATGATGGTTTTCCACACATCGTCTTCCTTGACCAGTTTGAACTTTTTCTCTACAGTGGAGCCGTCGCTCAGCGTCATGCTCACGGTCACAGTCTTCTGGTCGCCGTGGGTGCGTTCTTTGGTGGCCTTGACGTTGAAATTCTTTTCTTTAATCTGCTTGAAGAACTGGTCTTTCTGGTAGTCGCTCAACTTGTCGTTCTCCTTAAACTTGACAGCCTCCTTCAGGAGGATGATGTTGTTCTCGCCAGGCAGTGTGTTGAAAAGTCGCTCAACGGCCTGCTTGGGTGTGTTGCCATACTTGTCGGTGTCGCCCAGGAGCAACTTCTTGGCATCGCCGCCACTGCAAGCGCTCAGTGCCACAACGCACACCAGCGCAACAATCGATAATAATGATTTTAGTTTCATGATAATAAATATTGAGTTGTTATGTTGTTGCAAAAGTAGTAAAAAGATTTTAGTCTGGCAATTTTGGTGGGTGATTATTTAGTGGAGAGTACAGAGGGGAGAGGGGAGAGGGGAGAGGGAAGAGGGGAGAGTGGAGAGTGGAGAGGGAAGAGTGGAGAGTGGAGAGTGGAGAGTGGAGAGTGGAGAGTGGAGAGTATAGAGTACAGAGTATAGAGTATAGAGCACAGAGTACGGAGGGGAGAGTGTGGAGTTCTCAAAAAGAAAATCGCTTCCAGGCTTGTGCCCCGAAGCGATTTTCATCGTTATGTAAGGAAAATATAGAAGTAGCGTGAAGATTAATCCTCGTCCTTGCTTGCTTCCTCGTACTCCTTGAGGAGCTTCTCCTGAACGTCGCCAGGAACGAGCTCGTAGCTGGCGAACTTCATCGAGAACGAAGCGCGACCGCCAGTGATTGAACTCAGGGCAGTAGAGTAGTTGGCCATCTCCTTGAGTGGAATGCGAGCCTTTACGGTCTCAAGACCGTTGGCGCTCGACATGTCCATCATGATGCCGCGACGGCTGGGAAGGTCGCTCTGTACGCCACCCATAGCATCGCTAGGCACGAGAATTTCAACATCGTAAACAGGCTCAAGCACCTTGGGGTTAGCATCGCGGAATGCCATGCTGAAGGCGTTGCGGGCTGCCAGACGGAACGAGATTTCGTTACTGTCTACTGGGTGCATCTTACCATCGTAGATGCAAACGCGCACGTCGCGAGCATAAGAACCGGTCAATGGGCCTTGCTCCATGCGGTCCATGATACCCTTAACGATAGCGGGGATGAAGCGTGCGTCGATGGCACCACCCACGATACAGTTGTAGATAACGAGCTTGCCGCCCCAGTCGAGATCCATCTCTTGCTTGTCCTTGATGTTCATCTTGAACTCCTGGTTGCCAAACTTGTAGGTGTCGGGCTCGGGCATTCCCTCGCGGTAAGGCTCGATGATGAGGTGTACCTCACCAAACTGACCCGAACCACCCGACTGCTTCTTGTGACGATAGTCGGCACGGGCAGCCTTGGTGATGGTCTCACGATATGGAATCTTAGGCTCGATATACTCGATTTGAACCTTCTCGTTGTTCTCGATGCGCCACTTGAGGGTGCGCAGGTGGAGCTCGCCTTGACCGCTGATGATGGTCTGCTTCAACTCCTTAGATTGCTCGATGAGCCATGTTGGGTCTTCCTCGTGCATGCGGTTGAGGATCTGGCCCAGCTTCTCAATCTCGCTCTCGTTAACGGGCTTGATAGCGCGCTGATACTTGGGAGCAGGATACTGGATGAAGTCGAAGACGCTCTCGCAGTCCTTGTCGTTGAGGGTGTTGCCACGGCGCACATCCTTGAGCTTTACAGTAGCGCCAATGTCGCCAGCCTGGAGCTCGTCGACGTTGCTCTTTGCCAAGCTACCGCACACGGTGTTGAGCTGAGTGATGCGCTCCTTGCTGCCACGGGTCATGTTGTTGAGGTCGGTACCGGCCTTGAGGGTTCCGCTCATTACCTTGAAGTAAGAAACCTCGCCAATGTGTGGCTCAACGGTGGTCTTGAAGAAGAAGATGCTGGTGGGACCATTGGGGTCGCACTTGATCTCGTTGCCATCGGTGTCGCTCACGGCGGGCATCTCGGCTGTTGTGGGAACTACCTCGCCCAGGAACTCCATGAGGCGGTCAACGCCCACGTTCTTCTCGCCGCTGATGCACAATACTGGAATCACGCTGCAGTCGATAAGACCCTTGCGCATACCGTCAATGATTTCCTCTGGGCTCAGGGTGTCGGTCTCGAGGAACTTCTCCATCAGAGCCTCATCACCCTCGGCAGCCATCTCCACGAGTGCCATGTTAAACTCCTCGGCACGGTCTTGGTGGGCAGCGTCGATGTCGGTAACGGTAGCCTTACCGCTGTCGCCATCGTAGTTGTACTGCTTCATTGTCATCACGTCGACGATGCTCTTGAAGCCAGCGCCTGTCGAAACTGGGAACTGAACGGGAACAACCTTGTTGCCAAAGGTCTCGCGCAGCTGGTTGAGGGCGTTGTCGTAGTCGGCTGCATCGTTGTCAAGACGGTTGATGGCAAAGATGAGTGGCTTCTTGATGTTGCCCACGGTGCGATACTGGTTCTGTGTACCCACCTCAATAGCGTTCTGGCCATTGATGAGCATCAAGCCAGTGTCGGTGACATTGAGGGCGGTAACGATGTTGCCCACATAGTCGTCCATGCCTGGGCAGTCGATGAAGTTGAGCTTCTTGCCGTTGTTCTCCACGCTAAAGATGGTAGAGAACACCGAGTTGCCATACTCCTTCTCAACAGGGAAATAGTCGCACACGGTGTTGCCAGCGTCGATAGTGCCGCGGCGGTTGATAAGACCGCAGTCAAAGATGATAGACTCAGCCAGGGTGGTCTTACCCGAGCCTTTACTTCCTAATAATGAGATGTTACGAATCTCGTTACTTTTATAAACTTTCATGAAAATTATTAGTGAAATTAAATGATTTGAATTTACTTGCTTTTTATTTTCAATATTAGTGTGCTATGCATCAAGCATTTAGACTGACACAAAAGTGGGTTCAGCCTTTTGAGCCTACAAAGTTAGTGATTTAATCCCAAAAAAATAAATTTTTTCTCAATAAAGTAGTGATTATTTAGTTTTTATTTTGATTTTTATTCAACCAAGTGCCAATAATTCTTGCTATCGCTTTGTGAGTTGCAGAAAAAACTATATTTTTGCATTAGAAAAAAGAAACTATTCAATGGCTCAGCACAATCTATTAGGCAAGGCTGGTGAGAATGAGGCGGTGGAGTTTCTCATCAAGCAGGGGTTAACCATTCGCGAGACTAACTGGCGCATGAACAAGATGGAAATCGACATCATTGCTCAGGGGCCAGGGATGCTGCTGCACATCGTGGAGGTGAAGACCCGCACCAGCGATGAGTACTTCGACCCCATGCGCGCCATCACCAGTGCCAAGAAACGGCACATGGTCAACTCGGCCAACGCCTATATCCATTACTACCAGTTGCAGTGCGAGATCCAGTTTGATGTGATAATCCTAATAGGGCACGAGGGTAACTTCAGGATAGAATATTACCCCGACCTCTTTGTCCCAAAACTGCGCACCTACAGGTAGCAGCAGTGTGTCTTTTAGAAATTCACCACTCTCTCGGGTGCCGAGAAGGAGCAGAAGCGTGCGGTGGCATTAGTGATATAGAGCACAGCCATGTTGCCGTCGTCGGGCTTGTACATGCCCTTAAGGCCCGGGTTGCGCTCGAGGAACTCGGTCTTGACTGCCAGGTCATCGTCGTTGACGAGTGTGCCGCTCAGTCGCATCCACTCGCTGCCCGATGGCTTGAGGGCGCAAATCTCAAATTTCCCGTTGGCATCCATCTGCTTGAACACATCTTTCACCTTTCCGGTCATGATGTAAAGCCTTCCGTTGATAATCTCCGACACGCCAAAGGGTCGCACGCGTGGCTGGTCGCCATCGACGGTGGCAATGTAGAATGCGCCACACTCTTTCAGGTAGTTCTGTACTTCTTGCATGTTTTGTTTTACAGTTTGGGTATCAATGGTGGTTGATTGCGGTTGCGATGCTCGCGACTGGGCAATGGCAGTGCCCTGAGTCATGACAGCAAGCAGTGCTATAGCAAGTGCTAAAAGTCTCAGTTTCATGATTATAGGGTGCTTATATTTAGTTTTCTAAATACCAGTTGTAGAGTGCTGGCACGCCCTGCTCAATCTCCATGGTGTGGCGCCATCCCAGTGAGTGAAGTTTGCTCACGTCGGTGAGTTTGCGCAAGGTGCCGTCGGGCTTGGTGCTGTCCCACTCGATATCGCCCTGGTAGCCCACCGTGACTTTCACGAGCTGGGCGAGTTGCTTGATAGTGATTTCCTTGCCGCTGCCAATGTTGATGTGGCAGTTGCGAACCTCGGGGTCGTTGCCCCGCACGTCGTCAAAGTTGATGTGCTCAAGGCAATAGACGCTGGCGTCGGCCATGTCCTCGCTCCACAGGAATTCGCGCACGGGCGCCCCGGTGCCCCACAGCAGCAGTCGCTCGCTGTTGATGCCATAGTGGTCGAGCAGTGCCACAATCTCTTGTTGCGAGGCCTTGCCGTCAATGCCCTCTACCGGTCGCTTGTTGAGGTCGGCTCTCACGCCCTCGATGTTTCCCTCATTGAGCATTTTGGCAAGGTGCATCTTGCGTATCATTGCCGGCATCACATGGCTGGTCTCGAGGTTGAAGTTGTCGTTGGGGCCATAGAGGTTGGTGGGCATCACCGCAATATAGTTGGTGCCATACTGCAGGTTGAAGCTCTCACACATCTTCAAGCCTGCAATCTTGGCAATGGCGTAGGGCTCGTTGGTGTACTCCAGCGGCGAGGTGAGCAGGGCAGTCTCGGGGATTGGTTGCAGCGCCTCGCGTGGATAGATGCATGTGCTGCCCAGGAAGAGCAGTTTGTCCACGCCGTGACGCCAACTCTCGCCAATCACGTTCTGCTGGATCTGCAGATTCTGGTAGATGAAGTCGGCGCGATACTTGAGGTTGGCCATGATGCCTCCCACATGGGCTGCTGCAAGAACCACAACCTGTGGCTGTTCCTGGTCAAAGAACTGCCTAACTGCCACGGCATCCATCAGGTCGAGCTCGGCATGAGTGCGGCCCGTGAGATTGTTATATCCCTTGCTTTCAAGTTTTTTCCATATTGCCGACCCCACAAGTCCGCGATGCCCGGCAACATATATCTTGGTGTCTTTATTCATCCAGGTTGGTTCTCTTGGTTTATTGTTTATTGTTTATTGTTTTCTTCGTTTATTGTTTATGGTTTATAGTTTATGGAAGACAGTGGTGAGGGACAAAGGACAAAGTGGAGGTTCGTGTCCTCAATGCCGTTCCACCTTCCACCTTCCACGTTCCACGCGCGCAGCGCTTATCCTCGATCTTCCATCCTCGATCCACACGCCGCAGGCGTCATCGTTCCACATTCCACGTTCCACCTTCCACGCGCCGCAGGCGCTTACAAATGATAAACCTTGCGCACGTGTTGCATGTCGTGGTCTACCATGAGCTTCACGAGTTGCTCAAAGGTGGTTTTGCGTGGATTCCATCCCAGCTGTGTCTTTGCCTTGGTGGGGTTGCCAAGCAACTGGTCCACCTCGGCGGGACGGAAGTATTTCTTGTCGACCTCAACAATCACGCGTCCTGTTGCTGTGTCGATGCCTTTCTCGTCAAGTCCCTCGCCTTGCCATTCCAGCTCAATGCCGGCATAGTGGAACGCCAGAGTGCAGAACTCGCGCACCGAGTGGAACTCGCCAGTGGCAATCACAAAGTCGTCGGCCTCGGGCTGTTGCAGGATGAGCCACATGCACTCCACATAGTCGCGGGCGTAGCCCCAGTCGCGCTTGGCATTGAGGTTTCCCAGGTAGAGCTTATCTTGCAGCCCATTGACGATGCGTGCAGCGGCAAAGGTGATCTTGCGTGTGACGAAGTTCTCGCCGCGACGCTCGCTCTCGTGGTTGAAGAGGATGCCGTTGGCAGTATACATGCCGTAGCTCTCGCGGTAGTTCTTCATGATCCAGTAGCTGTAGAGCTTGGCAACGGCATATGGGCTGCGGGGGTAAAATGGAGTGGCCTCGCTCTGGGGCACCTCTTGTACCTTGCCATAGAGCTCGCTGGTGCTTGCCTGGTATATCTTGGTGACCTTCTCGCGATGGGTAATGCGCACTGCCTCAAGCAGTCGCAGTGTGCCCACGGCGTCGGCCTCGGCAGTATATTCAGGCACGTCAAACGACACCTTCACATGACTCTGTGCCGCGAGGTTGTAAATCTCATCGGGCTTGAGGGTCTCGATGAGGCGGATGAGCGAACTCGAGTCGGTCATGTCGCCATAGTGAAGATTGATGAGACGCTGCTGGCGCATGTCGCGCACCCATTCGTCGAGATACAGATGCTCGATGCGGCCAGTGTTGAAGGAACTGCTGCGGCGAATGATGCCATGAACCTCATAGCCTTTCTCTAGCAGGAACTCTGCCAGGTAACTTCCGTCTTGGCCAGTGATGCCGGTTATTAACGCTACCTTTTGATTGTTTTCGTTCATTTTACCCTATATTTTGTTTCAAACTACAAAGGTACACACTTTTTTGGAAAGTCAACTACACAAGTGTGATATTTATTTTTCTTTGGGCAATTTCTCGAGCAGTGAGGGATGGATCGACGTGGTGACGATGGCAACAAGTCCCAGCACGCTCACCACAACGCGGCTGTCGCCCTTCACGCGCTTGAGAATGCCCTCGGCACCCTCAAAGGGGCCACCCAGGATTCTCACCCTGTCGCCACGCGTGAACTGCCCGGGCTTGGGGACGATATACTCAAGCTGCTCTTCATAGGTTCCAGCCACTGCAATGAAGTTCTGCATCTCCTTGTCGGGGACCACGACGGGCTTCTTGGTGGCTGGGTTCATGATGTAGCGAATGGGCAGTCGGGTATTGGCCTTATACTCCTTCATGAGCGATGGCTCGATGTGGAAGAAGATGAGGTTGTGGATTGATGGCACGAGCTTCTTCACTCGCCGTCCGCGGCGGGTGGTCATCACATATTTCATGGGTATAAAGCTGTCAATGCCACGCAGGTCGAGGTCGTCCTTCACCTTCATCTCGCGGTTGAAGGTCACGCGGATGGCATACCACACCTTCTCTTCGGATTCCTGGGCAATCTCTTTGCCGGCCAGCTTTTTTATTTCTTGTTGTTCCATAATAATCGTTGTATTTTCTGCAAAAGTAAAATCAGATTTTCGATTTGCAAAATTTTCTTGCAAAAATAAAATCCAATTTTATAATTGCACGATTTTTTTTGATGCGATAGGTACTTGAATTTAAGGTTGCCTATGCAATAGCCCGTGTGGTCTTAAACTATGAAATCTCGCAACGCTTAACATCCTTTAACGAATAAAGGTGGATATTTCAAGTATTTCCATGTAATTTTGCATTAATAATCAAATTAAGAATTCATTAATCAAAAAAGATATTACCTTTATGGAAAAAAGAATCTTAACCCTATGCCTCATGGTAATGGTTGCCATTATGGCAAGTGCCGCTACGAAGTATGAAATCAACATTGGCGGAGTGGAAGTTACCAGCGACAACGCCGGCCACATCTCTGGTGGTGACATAAATAGCGGGTATGGAGTTTATAATGCGTCGTCCAACACGCTTATTTTATATAATATATCAATCCGTAGAAATGGCCAGGACAATTATGGCATCCACAACCGCAAATGCGACAACTTGAGAATTGTCTTTAACGGATCTTGTATAGTGAATACTGCCGACAATCCACTCAAGCTCGAGCGAAGCACTACACTCGAGTCGGCCTCGGGAAGCAAAACTACATTCTACACCTCTGCCAGAATTTGTGCCAACCTAAAAAGTTACAACTACACTATCACGGGCTCTGGAGAATTTAGTTTTATGTCTCAGCAGGAGGGATATGAAGCCATGAAAGGTACCGGCTCGGGCTCAACTAAAGTGTATTTCAAGGGGGGTAAGATAGAAGTTAGCAGCTATAACAGGTCGGCAATGAGCTCGTTATCGGCCTATTTTCATGATGGAAATCATTTGGAAATTAAGAGCAATGGTTCTGATGCCAGTGTTAGCGATGTGGAGATGCAGTTTTACCTTGGCGAGGCGGTAATCTCGCCCTATAATGCGGTTTATAGCAGTAGCGCCAAGACAGTGTGCATAGGCTCTACTCCTGTTACCGACAAGACAATCATCATCAGTGATAATTATGTGGCTATCCTTAACTCCTCCTATTTCCCCGATCAGAACTTCCGGACAAAGCTGTACAACTCCTACTTCAACAAGGGCTACATTAATAGCACTGATGTCATTAACACTACATCTCTTAATGTTTCGGGGTGTAATATATCTGATCTCACAGGTCTAAGATACTTTACCTATCTCAGGAATCTCAATTGCTCCAGTAATAATTTATCCTCGTTGCCCACGTTGTCTAACGTGCTTACTTCTCTGTTTTGCAACAACAATCAGTTGACTGCACTCCCCACACTACCAAGCACCATCCAGACGTTATATGCCGGTTCAAATAAGTTTAATGGCCAGCTGTCTATCACTGGCAAGCCTAACCTAACGACTCTTGACGTGAGCAATAACACCATGATTACCATACTCAACTGCTCTGGCAATGCCTTGACATCGTTGAGCTATTATGGTTGCACGGCATTGAAGAATCTCAATTGCTCCAGTAACAATTTGTCCTCGCTTCCCGCGTTGCCAATAGGACTTACTAATCTGTATTGCAATAATAACAAGCTCACCTCGCTCCCCGATTTGCCCGATGGATTAACTGTCATTGATTGCAGTTATAACCAGCTCACCTCGCTTCCCATGCTGCCAAGCGATATCTCCAGCCTCAATGTGCGTGGCAACCTTTTCACCACCCTGGGAATATGGGGTAGAACCAAGCTTAAATATCTTGACTGCAGTTCATGTAGTAAACTCACTACACTTGATTGTGCCAACAATGCCTTGACTTCGCTTAACATTGCCAACTGCCCGGCATTGTCGTTGCTGCAAATCAACAACAACCAACTCAAGGGCGAAGCAATGGGCAACATCATCTACAGCCTGTCCACAAGGTCAAGTAGCAACCCCGGCACTTTCAGAGTGCTTACTGCCAATTACGACGGCGAGGGCAACGTCATTACTACCAGCCAGGTTGAACAGGCTCGCAACAAGTATTGGTATCCCTTGCAATGGAAAGATGGCGCGTGGAGCAACATCCCAGTAGCTGTCCCAGGTGACGTTAACGGCGATGGCTACGTGAGCAGTGCCGACATCACAACTCTCTATGACTACCTGCTTACCAATGAGTCGAGCAACCTCGTTAATGGAGATGTTGATGGCGATGGAAACATAACCAGTGGCGATATCACAGCTGTTTACACTATCTTGCTGGGAAATTAGTTATTGGTGCCCGATAAAGTCCGTTAGGACTGGTAAGGGTGTTGCAGGTGAATAATAATAAAAAATAGACTCACGCAAGCGCGTGAGCCTATTTTTGTGTCATGATGTGTGGAGATGTGAGGGTGGGAATTAATCGGCCATGAGTCGCTCGATGACGGTCTTGACGAGGTCGTTGACCGCTGTCTTGTAGTTGGGATTGGCGACGGTTGCCACGCGGTTGGCGATAATCGAGCAGATGGTGATGGCACGATGGCCCATGAGCTTGGCAAGGCCTTGCAGTGCGGCGCCTTCCATCTCATAGTTGGTGATGTGACCGCCAGCATACTCAAATGCCTCAATGCGCTTGTTCAGTTCGGGCTCAGCCAGTGGCAGGCGCACCTCACGGCCCTGTGGACCATAGAATCCCACTGCCGAGATGGTGTAGCCGCGCACCATGTCGTCACGACCTATCTTCTCAACGAGCATTGGGTCGGCATCAATGATGTAGGGCTTGCAGAACAATGGGTTCCACTTCACAAACTCGCAGAACTGGCGCTCAAACTCAAGGTCACAGGCCTCGTTGCGGCCGGCGTAGTAGTTCAAAACTCCGTCAAAACCCAGTGCCTTGGCGGCAATCACAGGAGTGCCCACGGGCACGTAGGGCTGCAGGCCGCCGCTGGTGCCAATGCGCACGATGTTGAGGGTGCGGTGCTCGTCCTTGACGGTGCGGGTGGCGAAGTCAACATTGGCAAGTGCATCGAGCTCGGTAATCACGATGTCGATGTTGTCACCGCCAATGCCGTGCGAGAGCGCCATGATGGGCTTGCCATTATAGGTTCCGCCAATGGTGTGGAACTCACGGCTCGACACCTCAAAGTCCTGGGTGTCGAAGTAAGAAGCAATCATGTTCACACGGCCAGGGTCGCCGCAGATGATGATATTGTCGGCAAGTTGCTCGGGTTTGAGATGGATGTGGAAGATTGAGCCATCATCGTTGATGATCATCTCTGAATCGGGAATATATCTTTTTTCCATATTATTGATGTTTTAGGAGTTTTTTCTTGAAAAATTTTTAAAGAGCAAAGTTAAGCATTTTATTTCAAATTCTTGCAATGATGAGGAGAAATTTTAAGAAAAAGTTTTTTTGTGTCGTCATTTTCAAGAAATTGCACTACCTTTGTGGCACAATAAGGCTTATGGAGCAAGGACTGGTAATAAAGAACACTGGCAGCTGGTACATCGTGCGCACGCCCGATGGCACCGAGCGCAACTGCAAGATCAAGGGCAACCTGCGCCTCAAGGGTTTCCGTTGCACTAATCCTGTGGCGGTGGGCGATAACGTGGAGATTGAGGTCAAGGAAGATGGCACGGCGTTCATCCGCTCCATCTTGCCGCGCCGCAACTATATCATTCGCCGCGCCAGCAATCTCTCGCGTGAGTTCCAAATCCTTGCCGCCAACCTCGACATGGCGGTGCTGGTGGTCACTCTCGTCAATCCCGAGACGAGCACCGTGTTCATCGACCGTTTCCTCGCTACTGCCGAGGCCTACCAGGTGCCGGTGACTATCGTTTTCAACAAGATTGACCTTCTAGCCCAGCCCGAGGACCGCCAGCTGCTCGACGCCATTATATATTTATATAGGAGTATTGGCTACACGGTGGTGCCCATGTCGGTCATGACTGGCGAGGGACTTGACTTGCTGCGAGAGCAGCTGCGTGGCAAGACCGCTTTGTTCAGCGGCAACTCGGGAGTGGGGAAGAGCTCTATCATCAACCTGCTGGTACCCGAAGCACGGCTCAAGGTGGGCGACATATCGCAGGTGCACCACACGGGCATGCACACCACCACCTTCAGCGAGATGCTCGACCTCCCGGGCGACGACGCTGGCCACATCATCGACACGCCGGGAGTGAAGGGGTTTGGCACCATCGACTTTGAGAAGAGCGAGGTGGCACACTTTTTCCCCGAGATTTTCAAGGTTTCAAAGGAATGCAAGTACAACAACTGCACCCACACCCACGAGCCCGGCTGCGCCGTGCGTGAGGCAGTGGAGCAGAGCCGCATCAGCCAGTCGCGCTACAACAGCTACCTGAGCATCATCGACGATGCCAACCCCGACAAATACCGCAAGCCGTTCTGATTAATGCATAATGCATAATTCATAATGCACAATTCACAATTGTTGGGTTGATTAATAACTATCGGGTATCCCATAAAAGTCCGTTAGGACTGGTTAGGGCTTAGGCCGGGGTGGAGTGTGAAGTACGGAATCCCTGTGTAAACCCAGTGTCAGCCCTACGGGCCCTACGGGCTTCAAAGGGTCCTTTTTTTGCTGACAGCACAATTGATATATAAACAATGATTTGAAGGAGAAGTTGCTAATTTTTTTCGGACACTAATGATTAATAACAAAGCAGTAGAAACTATTTTGATATATGTGTTTGGGCATTAAGCGCGTTCTGTACATCCTGCTTGTAGAAAAGTACTAATTTTTCTCGAATTAAGTCACGTTTTTTTTGGTAGTGCTTAAAACGTGATGCCCCAAAAGTTATCTTCCGAGATTTAGAAAGAAAACTTGCAGATTTGTAGAAATTTTGCAAATTCACAAGTTTTCTTTTAGGGTTTGGAAAGATAACGTTCTTTAGCTATAAGTATTTATTGAGTTCCTGAACCAGTTCGTGAACGGTTGTGGAAGACTCCTCTTCAGCAGGATTGCCATGTGAGATTTCAGAAAGTACTGCCTCTGCGTTGTAGATGGCTTGTTGCTGACGAGACAAAAGCAGATTGTACATGACTGCTCCATGACCCTCGCTCTTGTTGTAAGGCATTCCTGTCAATCTAGTAAGCATATCATTGTATTGTTTGCGGTGAATGGCACCGGTGTATAGGTTGTAATGCAGCAGGAACCAAAACTCAAATGCCTGATTACTGTATGCTACGCGAAAACCATTCTTCTCGGCTAACAGTATTGCCTGATTGAAATCCTTTGCAGGGAAGTCATCTTTGTCAAAGACTACCCAGCATTGGTCATATACCTTCTTTCTCTTTTGGTCGGCATCACGAATGCTGATTGCCTTGCTGACAAGCGTCATCGTGTTCATTGCCTGACCAACAGCTTTGACAGTAGCTGCTGTCATGCGGAAGGCCTTAAAATAGTTTGGTTCTGTCTTTTCTCCCTCGCAGACAATGAGAAACGACTGCTTGATTTCCCTTACGCCCTGACGACGTGAAAGATTTGATGACCTGTGGTCTTTCTTTTGCCGTTTAGCCATAGTTACTTAGAAGGATAAAAGATTTTCTCCATGTCACCAATGATAGGGGTTGCCCCATACTTGCCCAACAGATAGTCTCTCTCGAATGGAGCGGTGCTACGAACTTTATATTCTGCCAAAGAAAACAATTCTGTCGCTCCAAAACTGTTTTTCTGTGTGAACCAAATCTGATCTCTTCTGAATAGTCCAGCACTGAGCAAAAAGGTATCGTGGGCGGTAAACAGGAGTTGTGCGCACTTCGGGTTAGTCTTGGCATCATTGAAAAGTGCAACTATTCTCTTGACGAGCAGTGGATGAAGTTTGGAGTCAAGTTCGTCAATGACGATACGTTTTCCATTGTCAAGAGCATCAATGATGGGATATGCAAGTGAAAAGTATTTTATGGTCCCCTCTGACTCATTTCTGGTGAATGCAAAGGATACATTGTTCACCTCCCGTCCCTCGTCGTCATACTGTTTGTGGTCACTGACAATGCGATTGTCTATCTTGGTGATATTCTCTATGCCAAGGTCTGCATATTTTGCAAAGTCGATGATTCGCTTTCGCAGAGGCTCGTTGTCAAGATTCTTGATGGCATTGCTCCACAGCTGTTCGTCTTCCGAACAGTAAACGACCTTCGTATCACTTAGCCATTGAAGGATGCTGACTGACGTTGGCTCGTTGAATTGGGCTGCCGTTGAAAGTAAAAGCGCATTACTGCGTACCATTTTCTTATTGACAATTTCCTGTATCAGCGAACTTTTAGGATGAACAGTTGTTGTCTCTCCTTCACGGTAGAACACTTCCACGTCCTTGGCTCTTTTTTTGCAAGCACGTTTGTACAGCCATTCCTCAAGCACGGATTGGCTATTAACCTCAAATCCATATCTATATATAAACTCGCCCTCGGTGAAGGTTGCCTCCATGATGGTCGGTTCTTTTACGGTCGTGGCATTGAGTCTGAAATTTTCCACATCTATCGCCTCTCCAGCTTGACTGTTTTTGAAAGACTCTGTGATAAATCTCTTGTAGAACCCAAAAGCCTTCACCACATTGGATTTTCCTGAAGCATTCGCTCCATAAACGACAGCACTTCTAACGAGTGAGATTCCCGTATCTTCAAGAGGAAACAGGTCATTTGGCTCAGAGCAAGACTCTTTGAGCGGGGTTGCAATGAAGGAAAGCTTCAATTCTTCCTTAATTGACAAATAATTGGTTGCACAAAATTCAAGAATCATAACCTTAAGTTGTATATTTGTAGATTTTCTGCAAAGATAAGACTTTTCTTTCAAATTAAG
Organism: uncultured Prevotellaceae bacterium; assembly: GCA_900318065.1. GTDB lineage: Bacteria > Bacteroidota > Bacteroidia > Bacteroidales > Muribaculaceae > Sodaliphilus. Next base: position 13,270 of record ONIY01000001.1, on the reverse strand, counting down.
CAAAGAAAACGTGGATATTTGCAATGTTGAGGTCGAAAATCTTCATTTTGACATCTTGATTATAATAAATTGGTTGATTTCATATTAAAACACGACTTCTAAGTTTGTGATTGTTGCACGGAATAGTGGCTGTTTTCAGGCATTTTAATAGAAAAAACAAGGGGTAAAAGTGTTATTGCATCACTTTACCCCTTGTAATTAACTGGTTGCTATTCTGTATCTTTCGATTACTTCTCTACTGCTGCTTGAGCGGCTGCCAGGCGTGCGATGGGCACGCGGTAGGGGCTGCAAGAAACGTAGTCCATGCCCAGACGTGCGCAGAACTTCACGCTCGAAGGCTCACCACCGTGCTCGCCACAGATGCCCACTTTGAGTTCGGGCTTGGTAGCGCGGCCCTTCTTGGTACCCATCTCAACGAGCTGGCCAACGCCTTCCTGATCGAGGACTGCAAATGGGTCAACCTTGAGGATTCCAAGCTCTTTGTACTTACCCAGGAACTTGGGAGCGTCGTCGCGTGAGTAACCGAAGGTCATCTGAGTCAAGTCGTTGGTGCCGAACGAGAAGAAGTCGGCAACCTTAGCGATCTGGTCGGCTACGAGAGCAGCACGTGGAATCTCAATCATTGTACCCACCTTGTAGGCAACAGTGTCGCCACGCTCGGCAAATACCTTTTGTGCGGTCTCGTTAATGATGCGAGCCTGCATCTCAATCTCAGGCAGAACACCTACCAGTGGAACCATAATCTCGGGGTGAACGTCGATGCCGCGAGCCTTAACGTTGAGGGCTGCCTCAATGATGGCGCGTGCCTGCATCTCGGTGATCTCGGGATAGGTGCAACCCAGACGGCAACCACGGTGGCCCAGCATTGGGTTGAACTCCTCAAGACTAGCGCACACGTTCTTCACGTCGTCGAGGGAGATGCCAAGCTCCTCGGCAAGCTCCTTCTGAGTAGCGAGCTGGTGAGGAACAAACTCGTGCAGTGGTGGGTCAAGCAGGCGGATGGTAACACCAAATCCGTCCATTGCCTCGAAGATTCCCTCGAAGTCGCCACGCTGCAATGGCAGCAGCTTGTCGAGAGCCACACGGCGGCTTTCCTCGTCGCTGGCGATAATCATCTCACGCATTGCCTTGATGCGGTCGCCCTCGAAGAACATGTGCTCGGTGCGGCACAGACCAATACCCTTGGCACCAAACTTGCGAGCCACCTTGGCGTCGCGTGGTGAGTCGGCATTAGTGCGCACATACATCTCGCTGTACTTCTCGGCGAGGTTCATGATAGCAGCGAAGTCGCCACTCATGTCGGCGTCGACGGTCGATACGAGACCCTCGTAAACCTCACCTGTGCTACCGTTCAATGAAATCCAGTCGCCCTCGCGGTAAACCTTGCCGTCCATCTCAACGGTCTTGGCCTTGTAGTCGACCTTGATCTCGCCAGCGCCCGAAACGCAGCAGCGGCCCATACCACGAGCCACAACGGCTGCATGGCTGGTCATGCCACCACGAGCGGTGAGGATACCCTGAGCCACGCTCATGCCGCGCAGGTCCTCGGGAGATGTCTCAAGGCGAACCAGGATGACTTTCTTGTTCTTCTTGGCCCAAGCCTCGGCATCGTCGGCAAAGAACACGATGTGACCGGTAGCGGCACCAGGACTTGCGGGAAGTCCCTTGGCAACAACCTTGGCGTTCTTAGCGGCGGTCTTGTCGAATACTGGGTGCAGAAGCTCGTCGAGTTTCTCAGGCTCCATGCGCTTGAGGACGGTCTTCTCGTCAATCTTGCCCTCGCGCAGCAAGTCCATGGCAATCTTCACCATAGCAGCGCCGGTGCGCTTGCCGTTGCGAGTTTGCAACAGCCACAGCTTGCCGTCCTGAATGGTGAACTCCATGTCCTGCATGTCGCGATAGTGCTCCTCGAGGCGGTGCTGAATCTCTACCAGCTCGCGTGCGCACTCGGGCATCGACTCCTCGAGAGAGGGGTACTTGCTGGCGCGCTCGGCCTCGCTGATGCCTTGAAGCTCGGCCCAGCGGCGGCTGCCCTCGGTCATGATTTGTTGTGGAGTGCGAACACCAGCCACAACGTCCTCGCCCTGAGCATTGATCAGGTACTCTCCGTTGAACAGGTTCTCACCGGTAGCGGCGTCGCGAGAGAAGCAAACACCGGTAGCCGAGTTGTTGCCCATGTTGCCATAGACCATTGCCTGAACGTTAACAGCGGTGCCATACTCCTCGGGGATGCGGTTCATCTGGCGATAGAGGATGGCGCGCTCGTTGTTCCAGCTGTCGAACACAGCGCAGATGGCGCCCCAAAGCTGATCCCATGCGCTGGTGGGGAAGTCCTTGCCAGTGCTTTTCTTAACAGCAATCTTGAACTGCTTTACCAGCTCTTTAAGGTCGTCGACATCAAGCTCGGTGTCAAATTTCACACCCTTAACGGCTTTCATGTGCTCGATAATCTCCTCAAATGGGTCGATGTCGGTCTTGTTCTCGGGCTTCATGCCGAGCACTACGTCGCCATACATCTGCACGAAACGGCGATAGCTGTCCCATGCGAAACGTGGATTTCCACTCTTCTCGGCAAGTGTAGCAGCCACCTCGTCGTTAATACCCAGGTTGAGCACGGTGTCCATCATGCCAGGCATCGAAACGGGAGCACCTGAGCGCACCGAGACGAGCTGTGGATTAGATGGGTCGTTGAACTTGTTGCCAGTGAGGCTCTCGATGTGAGCAATGGCTTTCTCAACGTCGCTCTTAATGAGTTTGATAACTTCGTCGCGTCCCTTCTGGTTGTAGAGGCGACACATGTCGGTGGTGATAGTAAAGCCTGGAGGTACAGGCACACCAATGAGGTTCATCTCGGCCAGGTTAGCACCCTTGCCTCCCAGGAGGTCTCTCATGTCGGCGCTACCTTCTGCTTTACCGTTGCCGAAAGTGTAGATAGTCTTCATTTTGTTTTGTGATGTATTAAAATAGAAATTCAAATAATTATTCTAAACGATTGATTTGCAATAATTTATATAGTCCAAGCGACCGCTTGGCGTTTTTACGAGTGCAAAGATAGTGAAAATATTTGATAAAAACTGAAAATTTATTATATTTAATAATGTATTATTTGTGCAAACCTTTGAATGCAATTGTGTCAACCGCAGATTTTTGGCATGTTTTTTGCTAATTTATGAAAACAATGTGCACTTTTAAAAGGAAAATTAGTATGTCGTTATTAAAGAAAATCATGTCGGTAGCAGAACCTGCCACACCAGCTGTTGAGCCCAGCAATCTGAGTCTTGAGGAGTCGCTGGTCAATAGCCTTGTCAACCTTAACTGCCATTACGAGAAACGCACGAGGGAAGATGGCTTCGTGGCCTATGACTTCAAGTATCAAGGCAGGGTTTTTAGTGCCCAGCTCAATAATAATGGAGCTCGCCTAACTATTTGTTACCCTTATCTTTATGTCGAGAGTCTTGATAGCCTTAACATGGTTCGCCACATGTGCAATGTGTTTAATGGCGCATGCTTTCACCACAAGCTTTACTACAGTATAGACGACAAGGACTACCGTGTAGCTGTGCACTGCGACATGCCCGTTTTGAAAGTCCTTGCCCCAGACGATTTAGTCGAGCGCATCGACAGCATTTTCCAGGTTCAGCATGACTTCACGCTGCAAACCGACAAGGAGATTGCCGATAACAAGGGCGGGCACTTCCGCGACTTTGAGTATCAGCAGGCTCTCGACGCTCATGAAACGATAATGGCACATGAACTGGAAATCAGTCACCAGTCTGCCGATGTGTCAGTTCGCAGCAACGAGGATTTCAGTTTCACCATCCATGACTTCATGTCACTTGCCTGCGACGACACTCAGGTGGAGAAATATGTGAAACTGCGCATCATCGACGGTGAAGAGATTACCGTCTATGATGATGACGCCACAATAAGAGTATTGCCGCTTCATAAAGGGCTCATCGAGGTTGTTGAACCTGAAAGTGAATTTGAAACGAGGGTGGTCAAGTTTGCGGCTCAAGATATAGTGATGATAGTTGACTATCTCGATGGTAGCGACGTGCAGCACTCGCTCACCATCAACCTGGTGGCTCGCGACGAGGACGACTCCACACTCTACTATCGTGCCTATGCCGTTCCACAGCCCAGCGACCTGGACCGCTCGCAATCGTCGAGGACTAAGAATGAGCAGAAGAATCAGCCACAGGTGGTATCGCTCTTGCTTGCCTGCGACAAGTGTGACGTGACTCGCAAGCTGCAGGAGTTTGACTACATGTGGAAGGATGCTCAGGACAAACTCAAGGAAAAGGATCCATCGCTCAACGACGATGACATCATCTTTGCCCAGCTTGCCAACGGGCACGTGGGGCTTAACTTCTACTGGGGTCGAAGGTGCCTTGCCAATGGCTACTTTGCCCAGGCGTTGAAGCATTTTTTCAATGCTTATAACGTGCTAAGGTATGAGAGCACAACCACCGTGAGTGATGCTCTCTCGCAGGTGAGCTACTACATTGGGTTCTGCCTGTGTGAGATGGGAAAATATGACCGCGCGTTCTTCTATCTTGACATCAACCGCAACTCTGGAAAGATTGACCAGCTAATTGAGCTGATAAATGCTGTTGCCAACGTGGGCGACATGCGGGCATTCTTCTTCATCGACAACTATCTCAGGACGGTGGAGGAGAATTTCGGTGAAGAGGCCGAACTGCCTGAGAACATCGCTCGTTTCGTGTCTTTCCTCAGGAGGCGGCATGCTTTCTGCCTGATTAACTTTGGAAAACTCGACGAGGCTGAGAAGGAGTTTAAGGCGCTGCTCAACGACCCCGAGAGCAACGACTATGCCCTTGGCGAGCTCGCCTATATCCAGCAACTCAGAGCAAGCGAAGAAGCCAGCAAGAATGTGGAACCAAGCAAGGAGTGAACAATGCCAAGGGGTGGCATTACAAACGCTTGAATCCTCGCTGTTCCGTCATCTGAGGTCGAAAACGCGTCAATGTAGGGACAACGCGTGCGTTGTCCGAAGTCAGCGACCCCGCTGATTGCCAAATGCCTGCCACAGCGGACAAGGCGCGCCTTGTCCCTACAAAATGAGAATTCTGCGACTTTAGCAACACCCTCAACTCACTCCCCAAACTCAAGTGTTGAGCCCACACAAAAAATAAAGGTTTCAAGTCGCAATGACAAGAAACCTTTATTTCGTTAAAATCTGCTAGAGAAGCTTATTTAACCTTTGCTGCGAGTTCAGCACCAGCTTTGAACTTAACAACCTTCTTGGCAGCGATAGTGATCTTCTGCTTAGTAGCTGGGTTGATACCTTGACGCTCGCCCTTCTCGAGAACACCAAATGTTCCGAAACCAATCAGAGCAACCTTGTCACCCTTTGCGAGTGCATCAGCAACTGCGCCGAGAGTTGCCTCGAGGGCAGCCTTAGCTTGAACTTTTGTTAATTTCGCTTCGTTAGCAATAGCGTTTACTAATTCTGTTTTGTTCATAATAATTTGTAGATTAAAATAGTTAACAAAATAGTTTTGAATGCTTATAACATCGCAAATATAGAAAAACAAAAACATTCAACAAAAAAAAATAGAATAAATTTTATATTTTTTATTAAAAAAGGTCATTTTTCTCTTGTTTTATGGTGTTTTTTCGTCATTTTACTATAATTTTGTCCTGTGAAATCGTGGTTTGCTGGTAGCTAGTCCTTTTACTGCTGTTCCAGCGTTTTCAGTCACTTTTATTTGTAATTATGAACAACCAAAGCCGATGGAGCGCGTTGATGCCTCCAGTTACTAAACATCTCATTATAATAAATGTCATCCTGTGGATTTCTACTTTATTGCTCGGTTCGGGTAATATTGTCGATTTAGATAAATACCTGGGCCTTCACTTTTGGCAGGGTAGCGATTTCCACATTCACCAGCTGTTCACCTACATGTTCATGCACGACTCCAGCGGGTTCTCCACTGGAATCACTCACATATTCTTTAATATGTTCTCGCTGTGGATGTTTGGTGTGCTGCTCGAGAAGCTCATGGGATCAAAGCGGTACCTGTTCTTCTATCTCTCGTGTGGACTGGGTGCCGGCCTGGTTCAGGAGATGGTGTGGCAGTTCACCTGGCCCAGCATCCTTGCCAGTATCAACAATGTGTCGACCAGTGTCATCAACAACGCCGTTGCCACTGGCGAACTCGATGGCAGGTTCTTGAACGAGTTTTTCAACAACCTCATCACCGTGGGAGCCTCGGGTGCGGTGTTTGGCATCCTGCTCGCCTTTGGTGTGCTGTTCCCCAATATGCCGCTCTACATCATGTTCATCCCCATTCCCATCAAGGCGAAGTGGGCGGTGATAGGCTACGGACTGCTGGAGCTCTTCTTTGGCATGACAGGCGCGATGGACAATGTGGCGCACTTTGCCCACCTGGGTGGTATGCTCTTTGCGGCAATAATTTTGTTCTACTGGAAGAAGAAAGGCTTCTTTGACCGTTATCATGAGATTTGACCAGTTGCGCAATAAATATAATGCGTCATCATTGCTCTTGCGCATTATCTATATCAACATCTCTGTCTTTGTGGTGTTGAGGCTTGCAGGGGTAATCTCGTTCCTCGCTTTTGGCAGCACCACAAGCTTGGTGCAGTGGGTAGAGGTGCCTTCAAGCCTATGGTTGCTGGCGACTCGGCCCTGGACTGTCGTGACCTATATGTTCTCGCATTACGACGTGTTGCACATCCTGTTCAACATGTTGTGGCTCTACTGGCTGGGGCGCATCTTCCTCGAGTGCTTTAATCCCAAGCAGCTGGTGGCACTATATGTGCTGGGTGGCTTGGCTGGAGCGGCACTCTTTGTCGTGGCCTACAACTTGCTGCCAGCGCTTGCTGTGCAGCATGCGATGCTCATTGGCGCCTCGGCGTCGGTGATGGCGATAGTGATAGGCATCGCGGTCTATCGTCCCGACTACCAGATTGGGCTCTTGTTCATTGGCGGAGTGTCACTCAAGTGGATTGCTATCGTCACGGTGTTCATCGATCTGATAGGCATCGAGAGTGGCAACGTGGGTGGTCACATCGCCCACATTGGAGGTATGCTCGTGGGATTGTGGTTTGGTCTTGCCATCAAGCGTGGCCATGACATCACGGCATGGCTCAACCGGTGCTTTGATGCTGTGGCGGCTATGTTCCATCGTCGCACGCCATCCAAGAAGGCGTGGGAGCCGGTGGGCGGACGTGCCTATGAGAAACGGCAACAGTCGCGCGAGGAGAAGAACGAGAAGAAAACCGACAGCAAGAAGCAAACCGAGAAAACGGGACTCGATGAGCAGCGCCTGGATGATATACTGGGCAAACTCAAGCGCTCGGGCTATGGTGCCCTCACCGACGAGGAGCGCGAATTCCTGTTCAATGCCTCACGCAAGCGATGAAATGCTTGCGCCTGCGGCGCGGGGAAGGTGGAACGTGGAAAGTGGAACGATGACGCCTGCGGCGCGGGGATCGGGGTGTGCCTCTAATCTCACCACTGTCTTCCATAAACTATAAACCATAAACAATAAACAACATAAACTAGAATAAACCGAGAAGTAATGGGTGCTCTCAAGATTGGCAAGAACACAGTGAAGGCAATATTGCTCGTTGTCACAATGGTGATGGCGCTGGCGCTCGTTGCCTCGGCATGGGGTGGGGTAGTACACCCTCACGACAGCCGCCTCTTGCCATTGCTCACGCTGGGCATGCCGGTGGTGCTCATCGTCAATGTGGTGATAATGCTGGCTTGGCTTGTGATGTTGAAGTGGCGATGCGCTCTCATTCCACTGGTGGCGATTCTGTTCTCATGGAGTCCGTTGACCACCGTGTGCCCGCTCAACATCCTGGCTACCAACTACGGCAACGACTCCACATTCAAGGTGATGACGTTTAATGTTGCCAACTTTGGACCCTACGACCCGTCTAACCATGAGCCGTCGAAGTCGATGCGATACATCCTCGACCAGGACGCCCACTTTGTGCTGTTGCAGGAAGGGTCGCAGGAGCGTGACTACCTGCGGTTGTCTAATGTGGAGATGATGCGCAGCGAGCTGGAGAGGAAATACCCTTACCACAGCGATGGCTATCGCGACCTGATGATGCTCTCCAAGTACCCTTATCACGTGGTGCCCGACTCGGCTTTCGACACGCTTCACGAAGCCCATGGAGGCGTCTATGCCAAGGCATTCGACATCGACCTTCCCAGTGGCAAGCAGTTGCGCATTGTCAACCTGCACTTGCGCTCCATTGGCATGGGTGAGAACGACAAGGATCTCTACGAGGACATCACCCGCCGTGGCGTGAACGTTAACGAGCGCAGCGAGTTGCACAGGCTCAAGACTTCGTTCTACGACAAGCTCAAGCGGGCTTTTGAGCGACATGCTGTGGAAGCGCAGATTGTGAGGGAGATTCTCGACAGCAGCCCTGGCAACGTGGTGCTGTGTGGCGACTTCAACGAGGCGCCATCGTCCTACTGCTACCGCACGGTGCGTGGCGACGACATGCACGACACGTTTCAGGACTGTGGCTTTGGACTGACCTACACCTTCCACGACCGCAGGATGTACTTCAAGATTGACCACATCTTGTATCGTGGCGAGATGGAAGCAGTCGACTGGCGGCGCGATAAGGCGGGCGACAGCGACCACTACCCGCAGGTGGCAACTTTTGTGTGGAAATAATATCCCATTAATATAAATATAAACCATTATGAGAAAGACAATTTTTATGTTACTCGCCATTGCTGTGATGGCTATGCCGGCAGCGGGCAAAAAAGTTAAGAAAGTGAAAGCAGAATCTAATGTGAATCCTTTCATGACGGAGTACACTACTAAGTACAAGATTCCGCCATTTGAGCAAATCAAGTATGAGCACTACCTGCCAGCACTCGAGGAGGGTATCGCTCAGCACAACAGGGAGATAGAGGCGATTGCTGGGGCCAGGCAAACGCCCACCTTTGAGAACACCGTCCTGGCTCTCGACAACAGTGGGGAGTTATATAATAAGGTGTGCGCAGTGTTTGTGGCTTTGAATGAGAGCGATGCTACCCCCGAGATGCAGGCCATCGCCGAGAAGTTCACTCCCATTATGACTGCTCACGGCGACGAGATCTACATGAACGAGGGCCTGTTCTCACGCATCAAGATGGTCTATAACAATGCCGACCAAATGGGTCTCGACCCAGTGCAGAAGCGCCTGGTGGAGAAGTACTACAAGCGCTTCGTGCGCAAGGGCGCACTTCTCTCGCCTGAACTCAAGGAAGAACTCAAGAAGATCAACCAGCGTGAGTCGGAGCTCGAGCTTGCTTTTGGCAAGAACGTGATGCGCGAGATGAGCGAGAACGTGATATATGTCACCGACAAGGCTCAACTCTCGGGTCTCTCGCAGGAGGTGATTGACGGTGCTGCCGAGCTCGCCAAGCAACGCAACCATGAGGGATGGGCTTTCACTGCCTCGGCTGCCACACGCCTGGCAGTGCTCAACGATGCCGACAACCGCGACTTGCGCGAGAAGATGTACAAGATGTACACCACCACTGCCAGCCACGGCGATGAGTGGGACAACAGCAAGAACATCAACGAGATTCTCAAGCTGCGTCAGCGCAAGGCTCGCCTGCTGGGATTTGAGACCTATGCCGACTATGCTTGCGACCCTGTGATGGCTAAGACCGTGGAGAATGCCGAGGACTTGCTCATGCAAATTTGGCGACCAGCAATCAAGAAGGTCGACCAAGAGGTTGCCGACATGCAGAAGTATGCCGACGCCCATGGTGCCAACTTCAAGCTCGAGCCTTGGGACTACTATTACTATGCCGGCAAGGTGAAAGCCGAGCGCTACAGCTTCAGCGAGGATGAGATTCGTCCTTACTTTGAACTCAACAGCGTGGTGAAAAACGGCATCTTCTATGTAGCCAACAAGCTCTACGGCATCACTTTCACCGAGATGAAAGATGCGCCCAAGTATAATCCCGAGGTTACCGTCTATGACGTGAAGGATGCTCAGGGCAAGCACCTGGCTGTGTTTATGACCGACTATTTCCCACGCGCCACCAAGGCTCAGGGCGCATGGATGAATGAGATGCAAAGTGCCTATAACTACAACGGCGTGGTGGAGCGCCCCATCGTCTACAACGTGGGCAGCTTCAATCCTCCCACCAAGGACACTCCCTCGCTGCTCTCTATCGACCAGGTGGAGACCGTGTTCCATGAGTTTGGACACGCTCTTCATGGCATGATGACTCAGGTGGCCTATCGTGGCCTGGCTGGCACTAATGTTGACCGCGACCTCGTGGAGATGCCATCGCAAATCAACGAGCACTGGATGCTCGTGCCCGAGGTGCTCAAGAACTATGCCAAGCACTACAAGACTGGCGAGGTGCTGCCACAGGCCTATGTCGACAAGCTCATTGAGTCGTCGAAGTTCAACCAGGGCTTTATGACCACCGAGCTCGTGGGAGCTGCTTTGCTCGACATTGAGTGGCACAAGATTAACTGGTGCGACAACATCGACGTGAAGGCCTTTGAGCGCTCAGTTGCTAAGCGCCTGCACATGCCCAAGATCATTGAGTATCGCTATCGCAGCCCTTACTTCAAGCACATCTTCAACGACGAACAGTATGCTTGTGGCTACTACACCTACCTGTGGTCGCAAGTGCTTGAGGCCGACGGATGGGAGCGCTTCCAGCAGGAAGGCCCCATGAACGTGAATGTTGCCAACGACTACCGCCGCTACATCCTTGAGGCTGGCGACACCGAGGATGCCATGACCCTCTACAAGAAATTCCGCGGCCGCGAGCCCGACGCCAAGGCCCTCCTCCGCCTCCGCGGCCTTGAGTAATAAGAATTATTGGACAGGAATTAGACAATAATCTAATTTCCAATAAGAATCACCGCCATCATCCAGGTATCGATGATGGCGGTGATGATTTTTTTAGGGGGGGGCTCTGTGTGTTCAGGAAGATGTTTTCCTCATATTGCCCGCAAGTGCTATTGCTGGCGGGCGTCGATTACTATCTCGTCCTCGCCGGCGATGGTGGTCTCGTCGTTGAGCTCTTCCTCAATGTCGTTGATGTCTTCCATGCTGAAGTGGCCTTTGAGCTGGAAAACAGTGAGCTGGCGGTCTTGGGTGTTGATGAGCAGGATAAGCTCGTTAAACCAGTCGCTGCTGGGTGGAAAGCCATAGATGGCTACCTTCTGCTCCTTGTTGGTGCTTGAGCGGAACAGCACTTGATACCTCTTGGTGTCGTCAAGCTCCTTGAGAATCTTCTGAGCCTTCTTCACTGCTTTCTTCTTGCTAGCCATGACAAACTGGATGCTCTTCACTTTCTTGAACAGTCCCGAGGGGATGGGTGTAGCCTTGAGAATGTCGGAGCCGCCCAGTTTCTCCATGCCCTTGATCATGAACTCGGGCAGGTAGTAGTTGTACACGTCATCGAGCTCTGCCACCTTGTCGACGGCGGTCGATTGTGCGCTTGCTGTGAACGCCGCAAGCGCCATTATTGCCATTATTGCGATAGATTTCAAGCTGGTTTTCATAATTGTGGATAGTGTTTATTATGAGTTTGAGAATGTTTTTATTGACAAAAGTAGCATAATTTTTGGCAAAAAATGCGTTTATAATCCTTTTTATTTCGTTATTAACAATTTTTTTTATACTTTAGCGCACTGAAAACAAAGAGAATATCATTAGTATGAGCCCCAAAATATCATTACTCGCATTGATTGCTTTGCTCACTCTTGCGCTTGCGGGATGCTCTTCGGGCAATAAAAGTGGTGAGGTGAAGCTTGCCACCGACTCGCTGGTTGAGACAGGCTCGTTCAAGAAGAGCAACGGCGAGGTGTGCAAGATGAAAGCCAATGTCGTGGTCTCTTATCCCCAGGATTTCAAGGACTCGACAGCGCTTGCCGGATTGCAGCAGCTGTTCATGACCAATGTGCTCAAGACGCCATCGGGAGTGAAAGCAATGAAAGAAGCGATAAAATTCTATGCGCAGTCGATTATCAATCAAAACACACCGTCGCAGTATGGCAACACTCGCGCCAGCAACGACTCGATTGACGATGACTACGACGAGATAGATATCGACCAGTTTGAGTCGAATGTAGTTATTAATGTGGTGTTTAACGACAACGATGTGATTTCCTTCTGCAAAGAAGAAACCATCAAGAAGAACGACCAGGTGACCTCGGTGTCGCACCACTATGTGAACTTCGACCTGCAGTCGATGAAGAGAATAACACTCAACGACCTGTTCCGCGACGACAGTCTCGACAAAATCTCGCAACAGCTCAAATCCCAGCTCATGGACGACAAGGACGCCAGCAACGAGGATGAACTCAACGACTTGGGTTACTTCAACTTGCCCAACCTTACCGTTACCGGTAACTTCTACTTCACTCCCAGCGGCATCACCTGGAGTTACGACCCCAGCGTGGTGGCTGTGGCGTCGGTTGGCGAGCCCACTATAAATATCGACTACGACGACCTTCAAGACTACTTGAGCGACGACTCTATCATTAAACGCATGTAATGGAAATTATAAAGAAGTATTTCCCTAACCTTACGCCTGAGCAGCAACAGCAATTCTCGACCATGCTCAAGCTCTATCCCGAGTGGAACGAGAAAATTAATGTGATATCACGCAAGGATATTGAGAATTTGGAGGTTAACCACATCCTGCACTCAATGGCGCTGGCTAAGTTTGTGCAACTGATGCCAGGCACTGCCGTTATGGATTTGGGCACCGGAGGAGGCTTCCCGGGCTTGCCGCTGGCAGTGCTGTTCCCTCAGGCCACTTTCCACCTCGTTGACCGTGTGGGCAAGAAACTTAAAGTAGCGCAGGACATCGCCACCCAGGCTGGAGTCACCAATGTCACCTTCCAGCATGGCGATGTGCTAGAGGTGAAAGGACAGTTCCACTTTGTAGTGAGCCGTGCAGTGATGCCGTTGCCCGACATGGTGAAACTGGTGCGCCGCTTCATCGCTAAAGACAACATCAATTCTATCCCTAACGGCCTGCTGTGCCTCAAGGGCGGCACCCTCGAGCAGGAGTTGCAACCCTACAAGCGCGAAGTGCTCGTCGACGACATCAGTTCCTATTTCAAGGAAGACTTCTTTAAGACCAAAAAGATAGTTTATTTGCCACTGTGAGAATTATTTTACAAGCAAGATAATGAAGATTTCACGTTTTACAATGAATCCCTTTGGGATGAACTGCTACATCTTGTGGAGCGGTCCCGGGGGAGAGTGCATAGTAATCGAC
>ONIY01000014.1 GCA_900318065.1 uncultured Prevotellaceae bacterium | reverse complement strand
TGCTGCTGTTGCGTGTTATCTTGTAGTTCTAATTCTTCAGCCATTAAAAAATTCTCTATTAAATATCGAAAGAAAGTTCCCTCAATGCAGGGACAAGGCACGCCTTGTCCGCTGGGGTCAGGGGGGAGTATAACACTCACTTTTCCCTCAACTTGCAAAGTTACGAAATAGTTTCCAAATTAATAATTTCTATATATTCTTTTTATAGTTTATTAATACGCACGACATGGACCATTGCGAGTTGGCCATAGGCCAAGGCGCCCCCGAGGGGGCGAAATGATGCAACCCCACGGCGCGCACCCCGAAGGGTGTGGGGCATCCGTGAGTTTTTCCTTATCCCGAGCCTCGGTAGAGGGTCAACAACATCCATCATGCGAGACCACTCATAGGGGCACACCACAAGCCAAAAATTTTACGGATTTTGACAAAATTCTTATAATTACAGCACTAAAACGCTTATTGTGAATAAGATAACTATTTTAAGCGCAAGGTCTACGGCCAAATGGTCATGTGGAACCACAAGCACAAGGATGAAACGGCATTATTGATACAACTAACTCCGCAGAAAACCACCCTGTTAGAGAATTGTGAATTGCTTTCAAATTTGTATCTTTGTATCGGATAATACAACATTTGCGCTGCTCACTGGTAGCCCATGCAGGTTGTGAATTGCTTTCAAATTTGTATCTTTGTATCGGATAATACAACCGCTATTGCTATATTTAGCAATTTATCACTGTTGTGAATTGCTTTCAAATTTGTATCTTTGTATCGGATAATACAACAGCCCTCGGAATGGTCACGACGTGCAACGAGTTGTGAATTGCTTTCAAATTTGTATCTTTGTATCGGATAATACAACCTACATCGTAGCATTCTTTGCAAATAATGGTTGTGAATTGCTTTCAAATTTGTATCTTTGTATCGGATAATACAACGCAACACGTTATTCGCAATCATATCGTGGCGTTGTGAATTGCTTTCAAATTTGTATCTTTGTATCGGATAATACAACTAACTGACAGCATCCACGAATATGAGGATGTTGTGAATTGCTTTCAAATTTGTATCTTTGTATCGGATAATACAACGACTTTAAAGACTATCATCAACATCGCACTGTTGTGAATTGCTTTCAAATTTGTATCTTTGTATCGGATAATACAACCAGTGTGCCAAGATTGACCATGAGCAGGGCGTTGTGAATTGCTTTCAAATTTGTATCTTTGTATCGGATAATACAACAACGAGCAGATGAAGGCTGCCATCGTGGCGGTTGTGAATTGCTTTCAAATTTGTATCTTTGTATCGGATAATACAACATGCAGTTGTCAGCACGTTCTCATAGCCGTGTTGTGAATTGCTTTCAAATTTGTATCTTTGTATCGGATAATACAACGGTGTTTTTTAGTATTCAACGACAGCGACGTTGTGAATTGCTTTCAAATTTGTATCTTTGTATCGGATAATACAACTCGCATCATCCACTTTGCGCCTATCGGGCAGTTGTGAATTGCTTTCAAATTTGTATCTTTGTATCGGATAATACAACTTTTACTATGAGTTATCCTCTTCTTCGTCGTTGTGAATTGCTTTCAAATTTGTATCTTTGTATCGGATAATACAACCAAACGGGGAAATTTAGAGGTAAATTTCCGTTGTGAATTGCTTTCAAATTTGTATCTTTGTATCGGATAATACAACGGTATTGAGGAGAATTATCAGCCACTTTTGGTTGTGAATTGCTTTCAAATTTGTATCTTTGTATCGGATAATACAACTAAAAACAAAATAATATGCAAAACTAAAAGTTGTGAATTGCTTTCAAATTTGTATCTTTGTATCGGATAATACAACCTATATGCATTTAGGAATGTCTGAATGAGCGTTGTGAATTGCTTTCAAATTTGTATCTTTGTATCGGATAATACAACCAAAGCCGAGGGGGTTACATCAGGAGTGGCGTTGTGAATTGCTTTCAAATTTGTATCTTTGTATCGGATAATACAACGCAAGCCTATGCGCTCGACATTTGGCGGTGTTGTGAATTGCTTTCAAATTTGTATCTTTGTATCGGATAATACAACTTAATAAATTTATTTCGCACGTGCTTTGCGTTGTGAATTGCTTTCAAATTTGTATCTTTGTATCGGATAATACAACCATCAAGCCTTTCACCGCTTGCTGGGAGTCGTTGTGAATTGCTTTCAAATTTGTATCTTTGTATCGGATAATACAACCCTGCAAGATTTATAATATCTTCTGCAAAGTTGTGAATTGCTTTCAAATTTGTATCTTTGTATCGGATAATACAACCACAAAATCGCCATTCATGAGGGCAAAGATGTTGTGAATTGCTTTCAAATTTGTATCTTTGTATCGGATAATACAACCGTGCCTTATTTCTAAAAAGACAGGCAAAAGTTGTGAATTGCTTTCAAATTTGTATCTTTGTATCGGATAATACAACTTGCCATATTTATTAAGTCCAAACTGTGTGTTGTGAATTGCTTTCAAATTTGTATCTTTGTATCGGATAATACAACACTCCGTCTAATATGCATAAATCTATTACTGTTGTGAATTGCTTTCAAATTTGTATCTTTGTATCGGATAATACAACGAAATACGTTTTGCAATTTCTTCGCCACAGTTGTGAATTGCTTTCAAATTTGTATCTTTGTATCGGATAATACAACGTAAGGACAATCGAGGAAATAGGCAAACAGGTTGTGAATTGCTTTCAAATTTGTATCTTTGTATCGGATAATACAACCTCCGCCATAACCAAGATTTGCATCATATGTTGTGAATTGCTTTCAAATTTGTATCTTTGTATCGGATAATACAACCACGAAAAGAACAGAAACAAATGGTGCGTGTTGTGAATTGCTTTCAAATTTGTATCTTTGTATCGGATAATACAACCTACATAAACGTAGAGCGTGGTGTCGAGCGTTGTGAATTGCTTTCAAATTTGTATCTTTGTATCGGATAATACAACCCGGTGAGAGAATGGCAAGCACGGCAGCGCGTTGTGAATTGCTTTCAAATTTGTATCTTTGTATCGGATAATACAACGCCACATTCTACTGAGTTGGTCCTGATAAGTTGTGAATTGCTTTCAAATTTGTATCTTTGTATCGGATAATACAACGCATCGGCAAGACTGTTACTTGCTTCGATGTTGTGAATTGCTTTCAAATTTGTATCTTTGTATCGGATAATACAACGATGCCCAATGCTTTTGCAGCCGATGAACAGTTGTGAATTGCTTTCAAATTTGTATCTTTGTATCGGATAATACAACGTCGAGGGCGTCGGTCGGCTTGGCGTTCAGTTGTGAATTGCTTTCAAATTTGTATCTTTGTATCGGATAATACAACATAAGAACAGCATCGACTACCAAAAGATTGTTGTGAATTGCTTTCAAATTTGTATCTTTGTATCGGATAATACAACCAGGGCAAAGCAGGCAAGCCCGATTAAATTGTTGTGAATTGCTTTCAAATTTGTATCTTTGTATCGGATAATACAACGCAAAGAGTTTTGGATTAAGAGCTACAACGTTGTGAATTGCTTTCAAATTTGTATCTTTGTATCGGATAATACAACCCGATGGTGACGAGGGCGACGACGCGCTAAGTTGTGAATTGCTTTCAAATTTGTATCTTTGTATCGGATAATACAACCGCATTCACAAGCAATGCGAGCAGATTGAGTTGTGAATTGCTTTCAGTTGTGAATTGCTTTCAAATTTGTATCTTTGTATCGGATAATACAACCATCTGAAGAAATGAAGTCGATACTCGACCGTTGTGAATTGCTTTCAAATTTGTATCTTTGTATCGGATAATACAACAACGGATATAACTTAACATACGGAGGAAATGTTGTGAATTGCTTTCAAATTTGTATCTTTGTATCGGATAATACAACGCACCAACAGTGAGAACAAAGCCTGTGTTAGTTGTGAATTGCTTTCAAATTTGTATCTTTGTATCGGATAATACAACTTTTAGTGCTGCGATTAAAGCCAATCCTTTGTTGTGAATTGCTTTCAAATTTGTATCTTTGTATCGGATAATACAACCACTTGATGGCACGATGTCAACGAAAGATGGTTGTGAATTGCTTTCAAATTTGTATCTTTGTATCGGATAATACAACTTATGATTAAAGTGTCAACTACAATAAGAGTTGTGAATTGCTTTCAAATTTGTATCTTTGTATCGGATAATACAACCGCTCCAAGCGTGTCCCCGTCTTCGTGCCGGTTGTGAATTGCTTTCAAATTTGTATCTTTGTATCGGATAATACAACGGCACGCAGGAAATCGGCAACTGCCCTGGTGTTGTGAATTGCTTTCAAATTTGTATCTTTGTATCGGATAATACAACTTTCGCTTGCCTCGTTTTCATTGCGTGCCTGTTGTGAATTGCTTTCAAATTTGTATCTTTGTATCGGATAATACAACAGGACTGGACACAATCGAATTAATACTTGCGTTGTGAATTGCTTTCAAATTTGTATCTTTGTATCGGATAATACAACTCCAGCGGTCATAGCGATTGATAAAGTCAGTTGTGAATTGCTTTCAAATTTGTATCTTTGTATCGGATAATACAACTAATGTCGTTATAGGTGTTCACAATCTCCTGTTGTGAATTGCTTTCAAATTTGTATCTTTGTATCGGATAATACAACGTGAGGTCGTTGACAATGGGGAATGTCTTAGTTGTGAATTGCTTTCAAATTTGTATCTTTGTATCGGATAATACAACAACTGAAAAGACGTTAAGTGAGATAAGACTGTTGTGAATTGCTTTCAAATTTGTATCTTTGTATCGGATAATACAACCCTTTCAATAATGTATTTAGTTGTAGTACTGTTGTGAATTGCTTTCAAATTTGTATCTTTGTATCGGATAATACAACCTGTGTCAATTGTTGAGAACAGTTCCCGAGTTGTGAATTGCTTTCAAATTTGTATCTTTGTATCGGATAATACAACTGGCCATTACAAAGGCACACCTGGCAAGTGGTTGTGAATTGCTTTCAAATTTGTATCTTTGTATCGGATAATACAACACGGGCGGTGCCTGCACGACACGCCGCTTGTTGTGAATTGCTTTCAAATTTGTATCTTTGTATCGGATAATACAACTAACGCTCAACTTGATGCCCTGCGCGAGATGTTGTGAATTGCTTTCAAATTTGTATCTTTGTATCGGATAATACAACGTGTTGTCATAACTGATAGTGCCACCGCTTGTTGTGAATTGCTTTCAAATTTGTATCTTTGTATCGGATAATACAACTTGGTCTTCTCACTAAGCACCTTGCATGGGTTGTGAATTGCTTTCAAATTTGTATCTTTGTATCGGATAATACAACGGCAGCGGTGACAACCCACTCGGCATCACCGTTGTGAATTGCTTTCAAATTTGTATCTTTGTATCGGATAATACAACACGATGTACGCAACTCTTTGTATCACAGGAATATACATGTTGTATTAGGATTTCAAAAAAGTTGTATTACTACAATAACAAATCCACCTCTTAGGGTGGATTTGTTGTTTCAAAAGAGTTCGAGTTGCTGTCCTCCACATTTTGGAGTATCTGGACTCCTTCCGTTGAAAATTTCCATATTGCCAAACTGCTTGTCGGTAATGGTCATGATGCAAATGTTGCCATCGGCAGGCAACATGTTCTTCACTCGTTGAACGTGAACAGTGGCGTTTTGTGCACTGGCACAGTGCCTTGCGTAGATTGAGAACTGTATCATGGTGAACCCATCTTGCATCAACCCCTTGCGGAATGTAGCATAGGCTTTTCGATGTTTTCGATTATCGGTTGGCAAATCAAAAAACACAAGAACCCACATAATCCTATATTCACTGAATCGCTGACAACATGCCATCACCGTTAAACTTTCTTAAAAATATGGGTAAGAAATCTTTCGAGATTCACCCGTAAAACATCGTGCTAGTGATGCAGTTGTCATCTCGGCAGCAATCATCAGTGGCCGTCGCTTGCCATCAATCTTCACGTCAAGGGTAGGAATTGTTAGCAGCTCGCGTTTAACGGCTGGCGACAACTCCCATGGGTCATCACTGTGTTTCATAACATGCTTCACATGCACATCAACAAACGGGCGATAAGGTTCCATAATATCATCGGCAAGGCAATAGGCATTATAATTGCTGCGGTGATGAATTCCCATGGTTGGCAACAACCCCGACCCCACCAGGTTGCGTGCTATCACCCCTCGCAAGATGGCGTAGCCGTAGTTAAGCAAGTTGTTGGGGAAGAAACCTTCACGATTACGCTTGAAGTCTTTTATCTCTGGAAAGAAGTTGCTCCAGTAGTAGACTGCCGCACGGCCCTCAAGGTTCATGTTGTCGTCACTGCGCACTTCCTCGACCCACGCTCTCATGTTTCCGGTCTTGCAACCAGGAACACACTTTTCAAGTGCCGATGCCTGATTGGCAATCTTGGCCTGCACTGTCTGTTGCCACAAGTTCTTTTTTAATGGCTTGCTGCATGCCAGTTGTGCCTTGAAACGCTCGCTCTGGCGGGAGTGACCATCAAGAGGCAAAAGCAGACCGCTGGGCATGTGGGTAGAGTCGCAAGTAATTACAGCACAGTTATTCTCAAGCAGCCGCTCCATCAGTCCTTGTGTTATGGTAATCTGCTTGTGGTCAAGAATCACAACGCCAAGGTCCTCGATGGGAAATGTGCGAATTTGTTCTTCCTCACCATCTTTACCAGGCAAGCGCAGCACCATCTGAGCATTCTTCATGCTCAGATAGGCTGGATTGCCAAAGTATAACGTGCGCTTAATCATAAGTACTCACCCACCTTAACGATTTGACCAATGTGATTTACACGGACTTTAACGATACCCCGTAAATAATTAGTGGTTTGAATTCTTTTCCATGTAGTATTTCTAAGAACTTTTTCTTCCTCCACATTTGTTTCTAGATGATGCCTGAACACATAGTTGCATGTAGAAAGTTTCTGCACCCTGAAAAGATGTGGACTTATTAGGCTAAAGTTCACTGGGTTAGTTAAATCCATGTCGCTGGGATCAAAACCTGTTTCCTCGTCAGGGAAAACAAAGTACTCATTCTGCTTCATTGTGAAGAGGAATTTCCATCCCAGCTCCTTGTTATAATCTCGGTCAACCACAGGCAAGTCGCGGTTTTTCCTTGCCGTTGCTTCATAAAGCGATACCACATGCTCTTGCAAGTTACCATCACTGTCTTCGAAGATTGCTATGTGATGGTTGTTGGATGTGCTCACAAAGTTGGTGAGGATAATATTTCCATCATCGCCAACTATAATGTCGCCATTCTTGTCGCGCTTGGGGCGTAGTGGAGTTGCCACATTCACTCCCTTTATTGTGACACTTTTTATTGCAATACCTTTCTCCTTGTTGAGCCATATGGGATTCTCGTCAAGATTGGAGAAGGCCTTGGTTGCATCGCCCATTTCAGCCAGTCTTGCTTGCAAGATGCGCTTGATTCCCTCATCAACTACCTTGTCAATCTTCAAGTCTTTATTGATAGGTTTTCTTATTGTATAGTAGGTTTCAAGAACTACGGTCTTCACTCTTTCAGGAACTTTTACCATGTGGTGCTCGTCAACATATAATGGATTCTTTGACAATGAGTTTTTGCCAGTAAAAGCTTTCTTGGGATCTCCACCGTTTTCTTGAAGCCTACGCATGAGAGCATCACGATAGGCCTTGCGGCACACGCTGTTGATCTTCTCGGCAGTGAATGAAGCGCCCACTTTCTCTTCACGGGTGGAATAGCGATGACGCTGTCCATAGACGGTCTCATTGTGCAGTTGTCCGCGTGGCGTTAATGTGTTTTGTGGTTTTGCGCCTTTGGGCTTGTTCACATTCTTGGTGACAACTTTGTTCTTGGCTTTCATCGAAACCAGAATGTTTTCAAGGCTATTTAACGCCTGGGCTCTAAATTCATCTAAAGGGATGGGTGGCACAAAACGACGGTTTTGAAGTAGCTCTTTCTTTTCGATGCCATAGATATTGGAGTCTTTTTTCTCGCCATCGTCTTTGGCATTCAGGTTGTTGAGATACTGGATGTGGGAATGTCGAGTAAATGCTATAGTTAGTGCATCCATGGCATGGTGGCGATGGTCGTTACGCTTTGTCCATCCTGTGATGCGACGCACTTCATGGCCATCACGGTTGCGCTCCACGGTAGTCATACCCAGCTTGTCATATTTTTCCCAGTTCAACTCTTTCATCACATCAACAAGTTGCCAGTCTTCACGCAGGCGAGCGGTGATTGAGCCAGTTGTCGCAATAACATCACGTGACACTTTCAGCAACAACTCCTTGGCCTTGCGAGCAATGTATTGAGAGTCGCTCAAGTCACGATTCAAGAAGTCATTCTTAATCTTGTCTTCGGTGGTTGTGAGATTGTCATATTTCTTGCGTGTTCCATCTTTCTTTAGGAACTCTATGCGCTTGAGGTAATCTTCTACTGCTGCATCACCGCCTTTCATCTTCACATAGTCGATGGCTGTCATGCTTGACTTCTCAATGTTCACCTGACGAGACTCAAGTGTCTTGTTGGAATAAGAGTCGTCAAACACTTTGGCCTGAGGAATAATGTGCTCAATGTCAAATTCACGACTAAATAGTTTTTCCTTGCTGATGTAGGTATTGGAATACAAGGTCTTAAAGCCATTAGGTGCCAACTCTTCATAGAGCTGATATCGAAGCACATCATTACGGCTCGGATTAGGAATGTTGAAGGGGGATTCTTTCAATATTTGCTTGATCTTTTCAACTTCGCGGTTCTTGTCATTGATATGCTTAGTGGTCGCTTCACGTTGCTTTTGGCTTTGCTTGAGCTCACGAGCCATCTCAATGTGAATTTCATCAAAATCACCAAACTCATCAATGCAACCATTCACCACATGAATCATCTGGTTGAGAATCTTCTCTACCACGGGATTTCTTAGGCTGTTCTTGGGGAGCACTTCAAGGTGCTTCTCAAGTTCCCTGAGTTCTTTCTCCTCCTTGGTTAACGATTGCTTGGAATGGTTGTATCCTGCAGCTTGACAGGCATCAGAATATATCATGCCCTCATTTTTCATATAAGGCAAGATTTTCATCATTGCCTTGGTGCTCAATGAGCCAAAGTCTTGAACAAAGGTCACTCGAGCTAAGAGCGAGGCATATTCATGAGGCAATTCTGTCAACTCTGCGATATGATCTACTAGTTTGCCATTGCCTGTGGGGGTGTTATCGTCCTCATAGGAATAGAGCAAGTGCCACAACTTGAACATGGCATTCTGTTGCATCTCATCGGCATTTTTGCCTGGGTCAAATGTCAAGAAATCGGTTCTTGCTCCAAGCATTTCTAAGACTGCGGTAACAAGATGCAGCTTGTTCTCGGCATCCATTTTGTCAAATTTCTCGACATCGTGACCTGTCATCTCAACTATGCTCTTGTAGGCATTGAATAGTGTGACTTGAGTTATATTGCCTTGCAGCTTCTTGAAGTTAAGACCATATTCCTTATCATTGAGCCCCAGCACTTTAATGGCATCTTTTGCCGACAATTCCTTAGTGCAATACAATTCTTTATAGAGCCGCTGTTTCTGCTTTATAGTCAATAGTATCTTGTCGCCATTCCTGGTGGTCTTGTCCTCAAGCAACAGGTTGTTCAGGTCTTGCCATATCTTGAATTCTTGAAACAGAGGGGAACTCTTGGGGCATACTCTGGAACCTGTCATAACTTTTTTACCTCCAACGGTAATCTCTTTTCCCTCAAGTTCGCAGAAAGAAATCAGTCCCTTTTGCGATTTAAGCCTGCGCTGGAAGAATATCGTCTCATTGGCTATCTTTTCCTTCAACTCGGGCGTGAGTTCCTTATGGAATCTTGACTGTGTTTCCCATATCGTGTTGAACTCGTGAATGTAATCATTGCGGTAAAAGACAATATTTTTCAGGCTATTGTGGGGATTCTCCTTGATTATATTAAACAGGTATTCGCCCACGGTAAGGTGATTGATTTCAAGCTCCTTGCTATGGTCACCTATTGCACCTAGATATCCACTAGAGGCTGCAATATCGCCGTTTATCTCGCTCAAGACGGTAACGAGTTGCTCAGGTTCTATTCTCGACTTAGCTGCCAATGCACGCCATTGATAATAGGTGATTTGACGCAACTTGCGGTCTTTCTCTTCGGCAGCACTTATATTGTGGGCCGCATAGAACAATTTCCTTGTGTCGGTTTTGCCCTTGCCTTCTATTTTTCGTCTTGTCTCGCTATCAAGCAGGGTGGGATAATACTCAGCCTGCTTGTTCCATACGGTTTCTAGTTCGGCTTGTAAATCAGAGCGATAGAATGACGGCTTATAGCGCTTTTGAGACTTTAGCAGTTCATAAACATATTCACCTGGTGTGATGCCTTTTCTGTAAAGCTCGCGTGCAACAGCCATGCCGTCAATGAGCTCGCCTTCTTCTTCATTGCTTGCCTTGCGATTGCTCTTGTAACCACGCTTTTTATTGATTATGAGTAGTACTCGGCCCAGCTCTTCAAGAGAAATTTCCTCTTTTGCGGCTTTTGCACGCAACTCAAGTGTCTGATAAGTTGAACCCATGCCGTCTTCACTCAGCTTGGTTGTCTTTGAAATTATGTTGTTATTGATAAGAAGGTCTTTTAATTTGTCACGACGCTGCTTGTAGCGTTGCAGGTTGCGACGCATGCCACGCTTGAGAGTGCGGTCGGCGGTAGTTGTAATACTTTTTCCCTTCTCGAAGTTTCCTTTTTCGTCTACCGTTAAAGGATTTACCCTTACTCCCAGTTTGACAATACTGCTTTTTTCATCGGTATTCTCTGCTTGATTAACTACAGCCCAACCTATGCTGCTAGTTCCTAAATCTAAACCTAATACTTTCTTCATATTGTAATATCTTTTTATTATTTGCAATTTAATTAATTCCTATTTTCTGCAAATTTAAGCAAAAATATTGGAAATAGGATTTTTTTGCCTAATAAATTTGTTGAATTAATTATTTTGAACTAAATTTGCAGAACAAATTTGAAGCAATTCACAATAAGGATTTATTTCCGTTGTGAAAACATCAAGAGCGGGACCTTTGGGCCTCGTTCTTTTTTGTTGGTGTATTACTCCTTCGTCCCTTGTACTTCTTCCTTTGTACTTTGTACTTTGTACTTCACACTTAGTCCTTTGTCCTTAGTCCTTCGCCCTCTATTCTTTTAATGTTGTGCCGGTCGTTTTGTTTCCTTTACTTTTGCTACCGATGGGACGAGATTATAAATTACATAAGAGCAAATCTTCACTTTGGGAAGCGGCACGTTGCCCACAGGAGTCAGAGAGTCAGGTGAGTCAAGTGAATCAAGTGAATCCTATCATCTATCTTCAATCTATTAAAAACTCCTGCGCAAGCAGGCTTTGCGACACCGATAGGTGCAACTTTGCGAGAGTATCGTTCTCTCACCGCCGTTCCACCTTCCACGTTCCACCTTCCACCCATCCAGTGAGTCAAGTGAGTCAAGCGAGTCAATCTAACCGTTCCACCTCCTCTCTACTCTGCACTCTCTACTCTGCACTCTCCACTCTGCACTCTCCACTCTGCACTCTCCACTCTCTACTCTCCACTCTCCACTCTGCACTTTGTACTTAACTCTCCACTCTGCACTTTGTACTTACCTATCTTGCATCACTAGGATTTTCTTTGTACTTTTGCGCTTGCGATTATGGGCGATGAGAAGTTACATAGGTTCTTGCATGACGTGGGTGGCGTGGAGCTGCCGGCGCGGTTCACTTTTCCGTTCCACTATGTGCCGCATGAGCTGTGCAAGGTGGCGGCGGCCGAGGTGATGGACTATGCCCTGAGCCAGGAGCTGTGGCGCGACGAACTCCTTGCCGGCAAGATGCTGGGCGTGCTGGTGGTGAAGGATGAGGACGGCAGGCTGGGATATCTCGCCGCCTACTCGGGAAATCTTGCCCACAACGGCAACAATCCCTATTTTGTGCCGCACATCTACAACCTGCTTGAGCCTCAGGGTCTTTTCCGCACTGGCGAGGCACAGATCACCGAGATCAACCACCGCATCGAGGCGCTTGAGTGTTCGCCCACGAAGAAGGAACTTGACAATCTTCTCGACACGACAATGGCGCGGCATGAACTTGAGGAAACGACGATGCGCCATGCCATGGAAAGCGCTAAATCACA
Source organism: uncultured Prevotellaceae bacterium (assembly GCA_900318065.1). Lineage (GTDB taxonomy): Bacteria > Bacteroidota > Bacteroidia > Bacteroidales > Muribaculaceae > Sodaliphilus. The sequence goes on along the minus strand of ONIY01000014.1, from coordinate 39,475 downwards.
GCGCGACAAGCGGCGCAGTGATGGCGAAATCACTGCCGAGCAAGAGGCCGCGCTCATCAAGGAGAGCCAGTTCATGAAAGCCGAGCTGCGCCGGCTCAAGAAGCGCCACCGCTTGGAAATAGAGAGAATAACACAACGGCTCAATGACCTGCAGACAACAATCAACGCTCTGAAAGCCAAGCGACGCACCATGAGCGAGACGCTGCAACGTCAGCTGTTCAAGCTCTTTGTGGTGCGCAACGCGCGCGGCGAGAGCAGCGATGTCGCAACTATCTTCGAGCATCGCCTCCATCGATTGCCACCAGGCGGCACCGGCGAGTGCTGCGCCCCCAAGCTGCTGCAATATACCTTCCTGCATGGCTACACGCCCGTGTGCATGGCAGAGTTCTGGGTGGGACAGTCGCCACAGGGCGAGGTGCGCCACCACGGCCACTACTACCCTGCCTGCCACAGCAAGTGCCTGCCTTTGCTCGAGTTCATGATGCAAGGCCTTGACGTTGAGGATAATCCGCTCGCCACAGCCAGCAACGAGCAACTGAAAGTTGTCTACGAGGACCAGTGGCTAATTGTCGTTGACAAGCCAGCAGGGATGCTCACCGTGCCCGGCAAGGACAAGAACGCCACCTCGGCACTGGAGATTGTGAGCAAAATGCTCCGCGCCGCAGGCGCAAAAGACCCCGATCCCCAATCCCCCATCCCCGCGCCCCGCGCCGCAAGCGCCTTAGAGGTCCACCGTCTTGACCAGGCGACGAGCGGACTGGTGGTCTTTGCCAAAAGCAAAGAGGCACAAAGTGCTCTGCGACAGCAGTTTGAGCAGCGCACCGTAAGCAAGACCTACATCGCCCTGCTCGATGGCAAACCACTGAAAGAAAAAGGAATTATCGACCTGCCATTGCGCCCCGACCTCGACGACCGTCCGCGCCAGGTGGTCGATTACGAGCACGGCAAGCGGGCAGTCACTCAATATCGTGTGCTTGAGCATCGTGGCAACCGCACGCTGGTAGAATTCAAGCCCCTCACGGGCCGCACCCACCAGTTGCGCGTGCATGCCTCACACCCCCAGGGCCTGCATTGCCCCATCGTGGGCGACATGCTCTACGGCACCGCCGCTCCGCGCCTGTGCCTCCATGCACAGTCAATAAACTTCACCCACCCCATCACAGGCGAGCGAATGCACCTTAGAACCTCACGGTCACTGGGTTGCTAACCTCGCTCTCGTTGTTGCAGCGGTCTAGGGCAGTGACCACATAGGTGGTGCCTGGTGGCCGCGCCATCTTCTGTTTCTTGGGAATATTTAGTGTGGAAACGGTTATCGAGGTGCTATTGGTCACCCTGATTATCGCCCTCGCCTTACTTGTGTCGATTGGGTCGCCCTCACGGAAGGCATACACTACATAGCGCACCGCTTGCTGCATGGGGTCGGCAGTGGCGGGAGCGTCCCACGAGAGCACCGTCTCGAGCTTTTGCTTGTCAAATCGCAGATTGCTCACTGGCGCAGGCGCAATGCTGTCGATCCACGTCACCGCAGGGCACAACGCCCTGGTCCTCATCTGGTTATTCTTGAGCGAGTCGAGCACTCCCTTGTAGTTCTCGGTAACCGAGTAGCCTGGCCACCAGGTCACGCCGTGCACGTTGGGCAACGAGCGCATGAGCTCAATCTTGTGGTTGAGCTGGGTGGGATTCAGCGTGTCGGGGATGTCGCGGTGGTCCATCACGTTGCGCACCGCCTGGCCATAGTACATGTGGCGACCGTTGGCGTGGTCGTTCCACCAGTAGCTCAGCACGAGGTCGCTCGCCGCCTTGTGCTCGAGTTCCCAGTACAGCTGCGGCACCATGTAGTCGACCCAGCCCATTGCCGTCCACTTGGGGCAGTCGGCATAGAGCGCATCGTAGCACTCCAGCCCGCTGGTCTCGCTGCCGTTGCGGTCGCTGCGCTTGTTGCGCCAGATTCCAAACGGACTGATGCCCAGCCTCACCCAGGGCTTCGTGGCCTGGATGGTGGCGTGCAGCTGCTCAATGAGCATGTCCACGTTGTGGCGGCGCCAGTCGCCCTTGTCGCCCCAGCCCTTGCCGTAGCGGGCAAACGAGGCAGTGTCGGGGAAGTCCACACCCTTCACGGGATAGGGATAGAAATAGTCGTCCATGTGGATGGCATCAACGTCGTAGCGCGTAATCATGTCGCGTACCACCAGGTTGATGAAGTCGCGGCTCTCGGGCAATGCGGGGTCGAAATAGATTTTGCCGTCGGCATACCGCAGGAACCACTCCGGATGCTGGTAGTAGATGTGTCCAGGGGCGGGCTTGTCGCTCTCGCCGCTGGTCACGCGATAGGGATTTATCCAGGCGTGCAGCTCCATGCCACGGCTGTGGCACTCGTCAATCATGAACTGAAGTGGGTCCCACACGGGATTGGGCGCCTTGCCTGCCTCGCCAGTGAGCCATCGCGACCAGGGTTCGAGGTCGCTCACATAGGCGGCATCGGCCTGCGGCCGCACCTGCCATATGATGGCATTCACTCCCGCCTTATCAAGTTTGTCGAGCTGATCGCGCAGGTAGTCCTGCGTCTCGCCGGGAGTCATGCGGGCATACTGCCCCTGGCCAATGATGTGCATCCACGCTCCGCGGAACTCACGCTTGGGGGCATCCTGAGCACCCGCCACCACTGCAACAAGCACGGCGAGAGCAATTGATATACTTCTTAAAGATTTCATTGATAAGTGTTAAGGGTTAAGGGTTAAGGGTTAAGGGTTAAGGGTTAAGTATTAAGTGGAAAGTGGAAAGTGGAAAGTGGAAAGTGGAAAGTTTTAAGTGGCCCGGAACATCCGGAAAACCCGGAACATCCGGAAGGCCCGGAAGGCCCGGAAAACCCAGATAACTGAATACTGCCTACTGAAAACTGACTACTGACCACTGATTACTGACTACTTCTACAGCAGGGGGCCGAAGAGGCGCACAATCGACTCCACTGCCTTTTGCCACATGGGGCGCTTGCGCCATGCGCGCAGGCTGATGCGGCTGCACTGATGCATGTCCATGAGCATGACGTCTTTCATGCGCTGGTTGAAATCGTTGCTGTAGACCAGCACATTGCCCTCAAAGTTGTGCTCAAAACTGCGGAAGTCGAAGTTGGTCGACCCCGTGGTCACGAAGTCGTCGTCAACCACCACCACCTTAGAATGCAGCATTCCAGGCTCGTAGAAGTAGATCTTAATGCCCGCGTCGAGGCACTGCCGCACATAGGAATAGGAGGCATAGCGCAGCAAGATGCTGTCGGGCTTGCGGGGAATCATCAGGCGCACGTCCACCTTGCTCATCGCCGCCACCTGCAGCGACTTGAGCAGGCTGTCGCTGGGCAGGAAATAGGGCGTCTGAATGTAGACGCACTTGCTGGCGCCATCGATGGCCTTCTGGAACACAAACGCCATGTTCACCCACTGGCTCGTGGGACCGCCAGTGACGAGCTGCATGCCCACAGGGCGGACGATGCTGCCTGGCTCCACCACTGCCACCGGCTCCTCGATGAGCTCACGCTTCATGAAGTTCCAATCGATGGCAAACGACACCTGCAGCGCTGCCACGACGTCGCCCCGCACGCGCAGGTGAGTGTCGCGCCAGTGCCCCATCTTGCCGCCGTCGATGTAGCGGTCGGCGATGTTCATGCCACCTATGTAGCCTATCTCGCCGTCGATGACCGTTATCTTGCGGTGGTTGCGCCAGTTGATGCGGTTGGCAAACTCAGGGAAGGTGATCTTCATGAACGGATACACATCTACTCCCGCCTTGCGCAGCTTCTTGAAATAGGACATGTCGAAGTGGAACGACCCCACGTGGTCGTAGAGCACGCGCACCTTCACGCCCTCGCCCACCTTCTGCTTGAGTATCTCGGCTATCTCATTGCCCAGCTTGTCGTTCTCGATGATGTAGTACTGGATGTGGATATAGCGCTTGGCAGCGAGCAGGTCGCGCTTGTAGGCAGCAAACTTGTCCTTGCCGTTGGTGAAGATCTCCACCTCGTTGTTGGGCAAGTAGGGCGAGCCCTGGATACTGTTCACCAGGTTTATCATCTGCTGGCGCTCGCTCAGCGACGTGTCGTAGCGCACCACCTGCCCACCGCGCATCAGGTGCTTGATGTCGTCGCGGCCAGTCAATCGCAACCGCTTCTTGCGAGATATCATGCGCACATGCCGCAGGCTGCGGCCAAAGAAGATGTAAAGCACGATACCCACCACCGGCAGCAGCACCAGCACAGTGATCCACGCCAGCGTCTTTACTGGATTGCGGTTCTCGCTAACCACAACGCCAATAATCGCTACCGCCGTGATACCATACAAAATGGTAAACACCAGTCTGGAATAAGGAAACAACTCGGCAAGTATCATTTTATAGCTTTCATGAATATAGACTGCTAAGATAATGATTTTATGGCAAACCAAGCGGATTTATAACATTTTTTAAGAATAGTGCATTCCCTCCATAGCACAACAACGGCAAGCGATTATCCATCGCTCACCGTTGTTGTAATGCTGATAACAGAAATCCTTATCTAATTATCTTAGTTGTTGTGCGTGTACCATCGCTATAGCGAGTCTCTACAATGTTGACACCATTATGAGGCACCGCACTCTCTACTCCCATGAGGTTGTAGTAGACCACCTTGACAGTCGTCTTGCCACTTTGCAAGCTGTCGATGGCGGTAACTGGCTGGTTAGTAAGTTCAAGTGGGAAAACTACCCAACTCTTTGTAGCCTCATCCTGAGCGCGTGGCATGATGCCTTGAGCTGTTGGGGCAATCTTTATCAATGCCGGGAAATTGTACACCCCAGCGCTACTAGGCTCTCCCGAGAAAGAGAAATTGGCAGCAAACTCACCCTTCAGGTCGCTGCTGGCGTTGGAGGGCTTTGAGAAAGTCTCGCCATTCCACAATGCCCATTTCACATTGGCAATCTCCATGGGCTTGGGCTCCACAAAATAGTAGTTGTGCTCCACGTTATTGATAGTGACATTCGCCTGATGTGAACCCGAAAAGTTGCAAGTTATATAATTATTCTCGTCATATGGATTCTCGTCGCCAATGCTAGGAGCAACTGTAACCTCAAACTCAGGATTCACCGTATTTGTTAACCTACCAACAACTTTCGTCAAGCGATGGTCTAAATAATTAGGATTGGCCTCGCCAGGCAACTTCACTGCTATCCAGTTACTTTGGTCCCAAGGTTTCGTTTGCAGACCTGCAACTGTCACCAAATAATCTATTTCGCCTTCCTTCATTTCGCTACGGTTTCTTGCACCGTCATCATCCTTGCAGTACAGCACATTATCACGGGCATACACGCAAGTCAAGTCGGTAACGCTATAAGTTTTCTCGGTATCACGACTTTCAAGCAAGTCGGCAAGGGTGATGTTAGGAAGACCTGGAAGTATCACGTCATTAGCAACACACAGGTAAGCCTCGTTTCCATTGACTTTATTCAACGCATCACCGCCAAAGGCGAGTTGGCCGTCTTTTACCATAAGTTTCTTATAGTTACTGCCAGTCGACACACTCTGGTTAGGGAAGTATTTCTCGCTAGACTTCAACTCATTGACTGTAGGTTTTGTGGCATTGGAGATAATTGGCACCATGCGGTTTTCTTCAATATCGGTGCTTTTTGTCTTTATAATCACAGGGGTACCCTTTGGAATGATATTGCCATCCAATGGCTCCATCTCAAACGTGCCATTCGTCTCATCCACCACCGAAGTGACAACATAAGGAGTCATCTGCTCAGGATTGAACAAAATGTCCCAAGAAGTACGCAACGTGGTGTAATACTCATCTTCACCCAATTGAATCAACTTCGCAGGATCAAGGGAGAAATAATTCTCCTTAGTCTCAAGGTCCAAATCAAATGGCTCTAAATACCAATCCACATATTCTTTTGAATTATAATTATCTACTATATATTCTTCAGCAACCACATTCCCAGAACCCTTGTCTGCCAAGAATGGGGTGTTTCTGTTTGGGTGTATTTTCCATGTATTATCAACTATTTTATGTCGCATACACATAAAAACACCTTTATCTTTATTATAATACTTGGCTCCTGGATCAAAATTTTGAACTATAAAATCAACACACTCAGGTTTAGAATTATCATATTTTATTTCAAATACTGAACCCGCAGATACTTGAGCCGTTTGATAATCCACTAATTGTAATGCTGATAAATCAGTCATACTACCTTGATCTTTTTCTCCATTTATAACCCTTTTAGTAGACTTATTAATTACTCTGTAAAAGAGTGTCCTGTCCTAAATTTTGCTGTATAGGTATGCTTAGTTTCATCTTCTATGGTAAACGAATATGGATTTTCTGTAGTTTCAAACACCCCATCTTTATACCAACCTATAAATTTTGAACTTGGCCGTATAGGATAGGCAAAAATTTCTACATTGTCTGCCACTTTATTATTTGCTTTGCTAATTATTGTGTTGCCAATACTATAATTCTCTGGAACAGCAACAACAATTGGGTCAATTTCCTCATAAACTGCTGTTAGCTCGAGAGTTACAGGAAATGGACTTGGCTTAAGATAACCTGATTTTGATGTTTTCTTTCCGTTCTTATCAACAGCATAAACCCCAGGATCATAAAAACTTTGTAGAGGACTGGGTTCTGTACTAACAATTACTCCATCTCCATTCTTCCAACCCACAAATCCATAACTCCAAACATCAACAGGAATTGTATTAACAAACCATTGTGTACCTGTTACCCAATTATTAGTTATATTTGACTCATGTGTTGAACTTTCGTATTCTTTACCACCTTCTGGGACAACAACACAATTATTTGGATTGTCAGCACTTAATGGGTCGGTTGATGCATAAACTTTACCAACTCCTGTTGGTTCACATTTTTGTTTCAAATGTACATACATCCAGTAGTCCTCGTCTGCCCAAGCATTCTGCCCAGCAAAGGCAAAAAGCATCAGCATTATCAGTATTTTAAAATTCTTATATCTAAACATCACTTTTTATTTTTAATATTTTTATTTTTTGTTTTTGTCATTATTACGGCTGTTGCGGCATTTCGCTTGCTGTCATAGTAGTTAAATAAGCATCGCACTGCGAGTGTTGCAGTGATTAGCTGATGTGGAAGGTCGAGTTGCTGGCTCAGTGGGGTGGCGAGGATAAACAACACCAGAACCACTGTGTAGAGCAAATAGACCTTGTAGAATCCCTTGCGCTTGCGCCAGATGAGCCAAATGATCAATGGTAGTGGATTGAATGGTATAAGATACCAGTTCCAATGCTTACCAAAGAGCCCTGACACAAAGCTGGTGTAAATCAGGAACAAACCCATTGCCGTTACCAGCACCATCAGCATGATATCGAGCACTCGCCCTGCACGGCACAATTTCCACTTGAGTTGTGCCAATGTGAAAAGGACCACCACAAGCAGCAATGCGCCAAACGCCACAGTTGGTGTTAACCGTGACGCCTCAAAGCGATTGACAAGTGGCAGAATCTCCTTTTCACCTGTGACCATTGGGCGACTAGAGCCATCGGCTGCGACTATTGAGGCTTTCTTGAGCACTAGCGGCAGCAATTCAGGTCCTGTGCGTTGTTCTTGCTCCCAAAACAAGTCGCCCTCAGTACCTAAGAATGTAAGGCACAAGAATTGCAGCCAAGGCCATTCGCGAGTTTGATGCTTCATTATTGCCCCATTAATCAATTTGAAAGGCTCGGGCCAGCCGTTGAAGTCAATTGTCTCATCCACCACCACATTCTCAATCGCCATGAGCGACACCGACGAGCAGTTGTTCTGCAGGAAGTTGAAATGCCGCAGGTTCTCGTCAACGTAGTCGTTGTCGAGCAGCCGCCACAGTTCTTGCTCCTCATGCAAAGTGAGGTTGAGTGTGTACTGCTTCACCTGCCTGCCTTCTTTCTTGAAATTGCTCAAGAACTGTGCTGTTGGCACCGCCATCATGTGAGCATCGGTCTTACCTACAAAGAACTTGAGGATGCCACCCATTCCAGCTTCTTCTTCAAAACTGAAGCAATAGTCAAGATTGTGGACAGGACATTCCATGCGCAATGCGGCATGCCCCAGCTGCGAGTAGATTGCCTCACCTGGCGATGCCACCAGCACGCTTGCAGTGACAAAGTTACTGCTGTCGGGGAGCAAGGGGCCTGGGTGGGTCCAGGTCACTGCCACTGAGTCGCGTGGTGCGGCACTTGTGGCGAATGACAAAAAGATTGCCAAGGCACAGAGGATTCCCTTGATGCGGGTTGTCATACTCCCCCCTGCCCGCTCTATCTTAGAGGGGGTGTTGAGGGGAATATTACAGCTTTTGCTCATCACTGAATTCGCCTTTCAATCAAGCGCAATGGCGTAAGCCTAATTGTGCATTATAATGCATTAATAAACCACTTTCTTTCCGTTCTGGATGTAGATGCCGTGGGTTGGGTTGACCACTTTGCGGCCCATGAGGTCGTAGATGGTGTCATCGGCCTGAGCATCCCTGTTGATAGCGGTGATAGCGGTGGTGATAGAATTGTCGACCCAAGCCTTGTTGGCTGGCATGTAATCGGCCTCGGTGTCGATGGCAAACTTCAACCCCTCTTGCAGAGTGAGCATGGTGTTGTCTTTCTCATTAGGGGTGTCATCATCGAAATAAGTGCCTTTGAGTTTGCTCTTAGGCTGGTTAGAATCCTCCTTAGGCGCTATTCCCGAGGGCTCGCTTGGCTGGACTGGCATGAGCAAATTGTCGGCATCAGTTTGCGAAGCATACTCAAGCAGCACTGGCATTCCGGCAGGAATAGTGCTGCTCTCGAGAGGCTCGATATAGGGGGTGCCGTCCTCAATGACATTGGCCACCGTGTAGGCCTTCACATTGCTTGGGTTAACGATAGTGCAAGGGAATGCTGCGTAGAATGTGGTGTAGTATTTGCCACTGGCAGCCACTGTTGCCTGCGGGGCAAAGTAGTTGTCCTGGGTGTCGATCATCTCGAGCTTCCACTTGGCGGCATCACCATAGTCGGCATAGCGGGCATCGCCAGCCACAGTCACGCCACCATTGTTGCTGTGCACGAAGTAGATGGCCGCGCGGTCCTTGATGAACTCGCTGTGAGAGCTCAGCGCTGCATAGATCTCGCTATTCTCGCCCAGGGCTTGAGCAGCAGCGGCAAGCACGGCATCGGCGTCAACCTCGTCGGGGAGCTGCAGCTTGAGCGCATAGGCGTCGTAAACGAATTTCCCAGCAGTGGTGTTAGTTGGGCAAAGGGCAAGATAAGACCCCTGTATGGCCTGTGCCAGAGGTGCCAGGTCGAGACCCTGAACAGCCAGGCGGTTAACCTTGATGCCATCGACAGCGATGTTAAACACTGCGCTGGCATCGCCATGAGGCGAAGCCAGGTCGACGGTGCTGGTCTGGCTGTGCACACGGCGCAGGTAGGGAGCCTCGGCAGTGCTCAAAGCAGTCTTCACATAGCAGTAACCACCCGTGAGGTCTTCGCGCACCATGAGGAACTTGATGTCGGTGCCCTCAGGGGTGCCAGCCTCCAGGCGGTAGCCGAAGCTGCCGTCGTAGTCAATGCCCATGTAGTGGCGGTGGCCAGGATGCATGTGGCTGATATAATAGGTTACTGCGGTCTGTCCGCCAGCAGCCTCAAGGATGATGTTGCGAATCTCCTCCCAGTTCTCAATCTCGGGGACATCAACGCACAGGTACACCGAGCCATCGGCATCGCCAGTGGGCACGAGGTGCAACTGGAACATCTCCTTGAGGAACCATGTGGGCTGGTTGTTGTACTCAAGAGTCTCCTTGATAAGGCCCTTGATGAACTCCAAGGTCTCAATCATGTCACCACCATCGCCGCTCAGGTTGGTGAGCAGCGACTCGCCGTTCTCGTCACGCTCGCCATACCACACCAGCAGTGGGCTGGCTTCGTCGTAGGTGGTAGCGGTAATGTCGGCAAGGTAGTTGTGTTGTAGTTTAACCCAAGTGCCTGAGTATACATTCTGAATGCGATACACGCCCTGATCGGGAAGAGGGGTGACGGCACTTGCACCCACCGCAATAATAGCGGCAAGAATCATAGCATAAATCCTTTTCATTTTAAACAAGTATTTGGTGAGTAGTTTTAGTTAATAGGTTGTGATCTAGACTTATCAGCTTGCAAAATTATCAAAAAGAACATTGATAAGTAACACAAAGCAGTTAAATGATGTTAATTTCACTACAAAATATAAAAGCACACTTCCCTTGCACTTTTCATTTCTTCCACCAGTTGCTCTTGATGATGGTTTCTGAGACGGGCCAGGCTTGTTGCTGGTGGTGCAGCAGGGGTGAGGAGGTGTCGCCGGCGGTCTCGCCGGGGGCGGGGACGGCAGAGTGCACATCGTTGCGCAGCAGGCTGTGCCCCAGGCCTTTCCACCAGTAGGTGTTGAGTCCCAGCAGGTCGAGCAGCGTGGGATAGAGGTCGATTTGCCCCACTGGTCCCTCGATGCGGCGACCTGGCAGTCCCGAGTTGAGGATGACAAAGACGCACTCGATGCCGCGCTTGGAGATTGCGGCTCGGCCCTGCGGGTCGTCGTCGATGAAGTCGCTGTGGTCGCTGGCGATGATGAACACTGTGTTGTCGTAAGTGCCGTCGCGCTTCATGCGCTCGATGAACGCGCCGAGCTGGCGGTCGAAGAACGCCACCTTCTCCAGGTAGTTGCGCACATAGGGCGTGTAGCTCTTGCTCTCGGAGATCCACGTGGGCTGCAGCCTGTCCTCGAGTTTGTCATAGGGCACATGGGTGGTGCCGGTGAACACCATGGCATAGAACGGCTGCCGCTGCTGGGCAAACTTGGCACTGGCAAACTCGAGCAGCGACTTGTCGATCGACTGGCGCGACTTGATGAAGGTGTCGCGATAGACGTCTTGCAAGTAAAGGCTGTCGAAGCCATAGCTGGCGGCGGTGTGGTCCACATTCCACATGCCACTGCGGTCCACGGTGATCTCCATGGTGCGGTAGCGGGGATTGACGCTCTTGAGGGCCCAGGCAAGCGCCGGGTATTCGTTCTCACCATAGTCCATCGCCACCGACTGCACTGGCAGCGGCAGCAGTCCGGTGTTGTAAATGAACATTCCGTCGCTCGAGCGGCCGTTCTTCACCTGCGCCATCATCTGGGTGGTGGCGATAGCGCTTGTGTCGGCAACGAGGCTGTTGAGCACGGGGCACACCTCGCGGCCGTCGATCTTGAGGTCTACGACCCAGGCGTTGAGCGACTCCACGAGCAGCAGCACCACGTTGCGTGGCTCGGCTACGGTGGCGCAGTAGCTGTTGTCGGTATAGACAGGTATCTCCTTGTCGAGAAACTGCTGAGCCTGGCTGCGCTGCTCGCTGGTTACGCCCTGGCATGACTTGATGATGCTGTAGAACACAAAGGGCACATTGCCGTTGAGCAACGGGTAGAGCTTTATCCTGAAGTTGACGAAGTTGTAATACTTGTTGGCAAAACGATTCTCGAGCGTGTCGCCGTTGCGCACCGCACCCACCGTGAGCCGCAGTCCATGAACCGCCATGGGTAGCAGTAGCGCCACGAGCGCCAGCAGCCACCGGCGTCGCATGAAATGCGTGTCGCGCGACACGCGCTTGCGCAAGAATAACAGATACACCACCAGCAGCACCAGTGGCAACACCACCACCGCTATTGCCTGCGGGGTGATGGTTCCCAGTACGCTGTCGAAGACCACCGTGCCCAGGTTGTTCCAGTAGAGCCACGACGAGAAGGGCATCATGTCGTGATAGGTCTCGTTGTAGATAATGTGGGCAAAGCACCACACCGTAACCACGGCAATGAGCAGCCACATCCACCCCTTGCGCCGCGCTGGCAGCAACCAGTAGAACGCCGAGAGGAAAATGGCGTCGAGCACGTGATTATAGCTCACATAGGTTATAGCGGCGTCAAAGAGGTCACCGCTTATCGCTTTAGTAGTAATAACCATCTGCGCCGTCATTACCACAACAGCGAGAACGTAGAACAAAAAAGAGGGAGATTTTATTGCTGCGGCAAGGCGCCTCTTGAGCGGTTTCATGTTACTTGACAACAACCTTGCGCGACCAGCGACCAGCACACTTCACGATGTAGAAACCCTTGGGCATGTCGATGGTCACGCGGGTGCCTGCATTAACCCTCACGGTCTTGATGAGCTGGCCTGTAATAGAATAGATGTTGAACGTGGTGTCGCCATCGCCGGCAACCATCGCAATGGTGCCCTTGCCCCCCACTACAGTGGTCTCGTCGCTCGACACCTGCTCAACGCGAGTGGGCGAAGCAACCATCGTAACACTCACCGAGCCAACGGCAAGCGCCACGCTGAGGGTCAATATGTAAAGCGCACGTCTCATTTCAACTTGCAAAGTTACTTCAATTTATTGAAAAAGCAAACTGGCAACGCAATTTTTAATATTTTTTCGCCTTTGCTTTCCGAGAAGCCCGAGCCTTTGCCTCCCGAGCCTCGACTGGATGCCGGCAAAATGTCCTCAAAAGAGCACCACCCTTGAGGAAAACAGCATGCCGCCTGCTTTAACTCTATGACTCCATAAACCCGCAAAAGTTTAAACTATTCTATTAATGTCCGATAAAAGTCCGTTAGGACTGATACGGGCTTCAAAGTAAGCCCCAATAACGACAAACAACAGTTATAAGCTTATTGTCAGTTAATTATGAGGATTTGACAGATTTTTATCTGACACCAATAAAACTATTCAAGACAACGGAAAACAAGAGAGTGGGAAAGAATAATTCCCAATAGTGCAAATAAACCTAAAAATTCGGACAAAAAGAACCGTCCCTTTTGTCCGAATTGAGGCGGCATGCAGGAAAAAAACTCATCAACACCATGAGTGGCGAAGTGGCCGCAGGCCACAGCGTCCCAGAAGGGGGCGAAATGAAACAACCCCGCGGCGCGTACCCCGAAGGGGTGCGTGGCGTGGGGCATTGTGTGTCCACTTCCTTATTATGAGCCTCGTAGAGGGTCAACAACATCAGTCGTGTGAGTTTGTTCTCATACCATTCGCTGCCAGCAAGTGTTGGCCCCCTTCGGGGTCCATTTGTGAGTTGGTGTGCTCAATCCTCACGCCACGCACCCCTCTGGGGTACGCGCCGTGAGGTTAAGTCACTTCGTCCCCTCTGGGGACGTTCTGGCCTACGGCCAGGCTGCCTTCCCTCCCCCCAAAAATTCGGACAAAAAGAACCGTCCCTTTTGTCCGAATTTTTAAGCCTTAATTGGTCAAAAAGAGAACTAAACCCCCAGTTTTCTGGTTGAAAAGTCGAAAAAAGGACAAAAATCTGACAAAAAGAACCGTCCCTTTTGTCCGAAAAAATTACATTCTTTTACGCTATTTCTTGCTTTGATGCTTTACTCGTTGCTCGCGGGATGCGCCTCTTCATCATCACTGACGGGAATTATGTCGTCTTTATCTTTCGCTGGGTGCATCTCCTCGGCATCATTGGAGGGGATCATCTCGCCTGAGTCATTGGTAGAGATGGTTTTGAGCAGTGCCTGGGCGAGGAGGCTGCCCATGTAGTGGTAGCCCCTGTTGAGCAGGTGCAGATGGTCGCTGCTCATGTATTTCACCTTGAGCCACCATGCTGCCGCGCCCTTTCCTCCTGCCACGCTATAGAAATCCCACACGGCAATCTTGTGCTTGAGTGCATAGCGCATGATAATGTCCCTCACGCCAGCAATGCCGCCTTGCACCACATATCCACGAGCGCCTTTCTTGTGCGTCTCCAGCGGAGTGGTGAGCAGGAACTTAGCACCGGGGCACTCTCGCTTGATGGAGGTTATGAGCCTGTCGATATTGCTCTCGAGCGAGGAGTAGTTGCCATAGGCCTCGTTGGTGCCCAGCGAGATGATTACCAACTGAGGGTCAAGGTCTTTGAGTTGCTGCGCAAAGCCATCGATGTGCAGGTAGCTAGAAAAAGTGGCACCGTTGTTGCCAATGCAGTCGACCACCACGCCCGGCCGCCTGTTGAGAAGGCGGATGCCATAGAGCGCGCCATCGCCGCGCAAGCGCAACGCAGCACTATCGGTAAGGCCATTAAGGTCGAAACTGCTTGCCGTAGCACTCACATGGCGGCCCTTGAGCGACGAGCCATCCTGCGACACCTCAAACGGCTGACCAGCAGCATGAAACACAGTGATTCGGTCGAAGTCATCGCCCTCCTGCTTGGTGCCAATGGTGAGCGTGGTGCTGCCACCGGCAAACTTCACCGCCACCCCCGTCATTCCCATTCCCGCGGGCTTGTTGCGCGAGATGAGCCTGCTCGACGCCGAGATTGCCGCGCTCGACTTCAACACATAGTCGCTTGGAGCATTAGTTCCCGCAAGCGCCAGAGGACAAATCAGTCCCCTGCCGCCATTGCCATAGTGCTGTTGCATCGCCTTGCTAACCTCGTCGCTGATGATTCCCGGCTGCACATGCGAGTCGCCAATGTGCACCACCGTGAACTTGCCATTGCCGCGCTCCAGCTGCTCATAGATCATGCTCCAATCGTCGCCATTGAGCATGATGCGATTGTTCACCGAGTCAACCCCCTGGGGCTGTGCCAGCGCAGCAAGTGCACTCAACGCCAGCATCACTGTCACAAGTGTAGTCCTGATTTTCATGCCGCAAAGTTACACACATTATATAATATAGCACATCACGTTTAAAATTCTTTACCATTATTTAGGAGTAAAGACATCTTTTAGTGAAATTAATGAAAATAAGTGCCAGGATTAAAAGTTTTGTATTAGATTTGCACCGCAATATCAATGCCATAGAATTATGTCAAAGGAAACCAACGCATGGAACAAGGTGGTGGCAGCTGCGCTCAAACTGCCAGGAATAACAGTCGACCGACAGAAGTTCCTCAAAGAAGAACTCAAGAAATATTACCCCGAGCAGCAAGTTCAGGCAGCCATCGAGCGTGGCACAGTGGGCGTTATCCCTGAGCCAATCCTCGACCGCATCGCTGCCGACTGTATCAAGTCGCACACCAAGAAAGTGACCCTGTTCTCTACCGCCATGGGCATGCCCGGCGGATGGGCAGCGCTGGGAACAGTGCCCACCGACATTGCCCAGTTCTACTACCACGTGCTCGTGCTGGGCCAGAAACTTGCCTACGTCTACGGCTTCCCCACCCTGCTCGACGACAAGGGCCGCCTCTCGCAAAGCGCGGTGAACATGCTCACCATCTTTGTGGGAGTGATGACAGGAGTGGGCGTGGCAGTAAAAGCCCTGCAAGAACTGGGTGAGATACTGAAAAAACAACTCATCAAGAAGCTGCCAGAGTATGCCCTCACCAATGGTGTGCTCTACCCTGCCGTGCGTCGCATAGGCAAGTACATAGGGCTGAAAATCACCAAGGGAAGTCTGTCGAAAGGCTTCACCAAGGCTATGCCACTGCTGGGTGGCGCCATCTCAGGGATACTCACCTACAAGACCTTCAAGCCCCAGGCCAAGCGGCTGGGAGCCTGCCTCAAGCGCACCATGCTGCTGCCGCAGCACTCGAGCGCCCACACCCCCACCATCGAGATAGGCTACGAGGAGCTGCCTCCCGACCTTCCACCCGAACTGCCCAAAGACGAGTAAAACTTTTTTTTGCCAGCTAGCGAAAAATATTGTATCTTTGCACCTATGCCACAGTTTGCCGAAGTAATTTTGCCCCTGGCGGTTCAGGGCACTTACACCTACCGCATCCCCGCGTCGTTGAGTGTGGGGGTGGGTTATCGTGTGCTTGTGCCATTTGGTCGCAAGAAGTACTACACTGCCATCGTGGTGATGACCCACGACATTGAGCCACAGGGCTATAAGGTGAAGGAAATCCTCGCTTTGCTCGACGAGGGTCCAGTGCTTCGCCACCCCCAGCTCAAGTTCTGGCAATGGATTGCCGATTACTACCTGTGCACCGTGGGCGAAGTTTACAAGGCGGCTGTTCCCAGCGGGCTGAAGGTTGAGAGCGAGACGTTTATCAGCCCTAACCCCGACTTTGAAGAGGAAACTCCCGGCTCGCTCAGCGACCGCGAGAAAGTAATCCTCGACTTCACCAACCAGCGCGGCAAAGTGCAGATCACCGAACTCTCCAGCGCCACCGGTTTCAAGAATGTGGAGAGCATCGTGAGCCGGCTGCTCGACAAGGGCGCTGTGCATGTTGCCGAAAAGGTGATGGACAACTATCGCCCCAAGACCGAGACCTGCGTGCGACTCACCATCGAGCGCGACGACGAACAGGCACTGCACGCCTTCTTCGACAAAGTGCATCGTGCCAAGAAACAAGAGCAACTGCTGCTCGCCTACCTCGACCTCTCACACTGGCTGCAACGAAGCAAGCCGGTGATAGAAGTAACCCAAGAAGAACTGCTCAAGCGCTCGGGATGCACCCAACCAGTGCTCGCCGCAGCACGCAAAAACGGCATCTTTGAAATCTACAAGCGCGAGATCAACCGCTTTGAGATGCTTGGCACTGGGCTCGTCGACCTCCCCACCCTGTCGCCAGCACAAGATACTGCCTACAAGCAGCTGCACAACAGCCTCAACGACAAGGCCGTGACCTTGCTGCACGGCGTCACCTCAAGCGGCAAGACATCAATCTACATGCACCTTATCAACGACGCCCTCCAGCTGGGCAAGCAGGTGCTGTACCTCGTGCCCGAGATTGCCCTCACCACCCAGCTCACCCAGCGCCTGCAGCGAGTCTTTGGCGAGCGGTTGCTCATCTACCACAGCAAGTTCAGCGACAACGAGCGCGTCGACATCTGGAAGAAACTGCTCACCACCAGCGAGCCTTGCGTGATAATAGGTGTGCGCTCGAGCGTGTTCCTGCCCTACAGCAAGCTAGGCCTTGTTATCGTCGACGAAGAGCACGACAGCAGCTACAAGCAGCAAGACCCCGCACCGCGCTACAACGGGCGCGACACAGCAATCCTGCTCGCCCACATGCACGGGGCAAAGACCGTGCTGGGCTCGGCCACACCCGCCATCGACACCTATCACAAGGCCCTCACCGGCCGCTATGGACTGGTGGAACTCACCACACGCTATGGCGACATCAAGATGCCACAGGTGCAGCTCATCGACCTGAAGAAGGCATGGAAAAAACACGAGATGAACGGGATGTTCTCGCAAGAACTCGTCGACGAGAGTCGCAAGGCACTCAAGGGCAATGAACAAGTGATACTCTTCCAGAACCGTCGCGGCTATGCCCCCATGGTGCGATGCAAACAATGCGCCTGGGTGCCCACCTGTATTAACTGCGACGTGTCACTCACCTATCACCGCCGCGTCGAGACCCTCACATGCCATTATTGCGGCCACACCATCACGCTGCCCACCGTGTGCCCGGCATGCGGCAGCGCGTCGATTGAGGTGGTGGGCTACGGCACCGAGCGCATCGAGGACGAAATCGACAAGGTGTTCCCTGGCGAGAAAATCTCACGCATGGATCTCGACACCACACGCAACAAAGCCAGCTACGACCGCATCATCAACGAGTTCTCGCAGCACAAGACAAGCATCCTCGTTGGCACGCAGATGGTTACCAAAGGCCTTGACTTCGACGCGGTGAGCATCGTGGGCATCCTCAATGCCGACACCATGATACACTTCCCCGACTTTCGCAGCAGCGAGCGCGCCTTCAACATGATGGAGCAAGTGGCAGGACGTGCCGGCCGAGCCCACAAGCAAGGCAAGGTGCTCATCCAGACCAGCGACCCCAACCATCCAGTGATAGAGCGCGTTGTCAAGCACGATTACAAGGGATTCTACAACCAGGAGATTGCCGACCGTGAGAAGTTTGGCTACCCGCCATTCACCAAGATTATAAACATCTATCTCAAGCACAAGCAGGACGACGTGGTGCTCGAGATGGCACTGCGCTACAGCAACATGCTCAGGCAAGTCTTTGGGCAGCGCGTGCTGGGACCCGAGGCGCCCCTGGTGGCAAGAGTGCAGACCATGTACATCCGCCAGATAGTCCTCAAGATGGAACTCACTGCCTCGATGGTAAAAGTAAAGAAAATCTTGCGTGACATCTATGAGCAACTCCTCGCCGCCGACAGCCGCATGCGCTCAACACGGCTCTACTTCGACGTAGACCCGTCATAGTTGAAGGTGATGCAAAAGTAAATGAACCACAGAATTTTCAAATCAAACAGACTATACACATCTTTATCATTCTGTATTTCAGACGATTAAGTAATCCTATTAATCTGTTTAATTAGTGGTTTTTATTCTGCACGAGTTTCCAGCCGCCTCCATTTCATTTCAGGCAGAAATCCTCGGGATGGGCTTTGGTGAGTTCCTGGAAATCGAGCAGCCGTTGCATGACTTCATCAAAGTCGTCGGTGAGTGTGAGGTTCAGGTTCTTGTATTTTCCTTTTTCCATCATCTTCACGATTAACTGATACAGCGGCACTTCCTCGGTCCAGAACTTGGAGCCGAGAAATATCATTGGGCTGGAGAATCCAAACGAGAGATAATGATTCTGCACTGCATCCTGGAAAACCTCCTGAATGGTTCCAGCACTGCCAGGGGTGTAAATGACACCTCCAAAAGGCAATGTGAGAATATAGTTCTCGCGGATGCTGTTTTCAAAGAACTTGGCAATGTGAGTGGCAAAGGGCGTGGAAGGCTCGTGCCCGTAGAGCCAAGTGGGTAGGCCCAGACTCTGGTATTTCTCTTGAGGATAGCGGTTCATCACCTCAAATGCCGTAGGGAGCCATCCTGGGTCACTGAACAGGGGTGCCACAGCCAATATTCGCAGAGCGTCGTCCAACTCGCCGTGGGTGCGTCCTGCCATCCATGCTCCCAGGTGAGTGGCCTCCATTGCCCCTGGCCCGCCGCCGCTGAGCATGAAGAAGCCATGCTCGGTGAGGCGTTTAGCCAAGAAGGCAACATGCCTGTACATGTCGTCGGTCCTGAGCAAAGCGTGCCCACCCATGACTCCCACACAATGCAGATAGCCATGGACACGGAAGAACTCGCCCAGAGCCACATAGATTGCATGATCGTGCAGCGTGCGCGCCATCGATTCCCTGATGTCGCTGGTTTGCTTACCCGTAGCGAGATAATGGCGATAGATTATCGAGTCAAAACAATCGCAAAACGTCTCTGGCTTATCGGGGATCATAGCCTTCATAGAGTTCGGCGGCATTATACAGACTTGAGTGGCTCACATCAAATGGCACCGACTTAACATACTCTACCAGATTGTCAGCGCTGATTAAATCGACTTTAGATATCATATATACAGGTGTTTTATCAATTAGAGGGAAAATGCCATTACTTCGACTTCTTGCGCACTGTCCACCCAAAGTGGCCTATCTCCTCGCCCAGGCGGTAGTAGTGGCCGTGGCAGTAGGTGATAAGGCCTGCCTCCTTGAGGTCGAGGGCACCAGTGGTGGGGTCGATAAAGCGGTCGTCGGCAATCACGTTAAGCACCTGGGCAATAAACATGTCGTGAGTGCCCAGCCGCATGATGTCCTTGACCACGCACTCAATGCTCACGGGAGCCTCCTCGATGTAGGGCGCAGCCACTTTCACTCCCTTCACGGGGGTGAGGTTCATTTCCTTCCACTTGTTGAAGTCGCGTCCCGAGCGCACACCGCACCAGTCGGTAGCGCGAGCCAGTTCCTCATTGGTGAGGTTGATGGTAAACGCCATGTTTCGCTCAATGATGTCGTGGCTGTAACGCTCCCGCCTTATCGACACATAACACATGGCAGGGTCGCTGCATATCGTGCCCGTCCACGCTGCAGTAAAAAGGTTGTACTCGCTGGGAGTAGCCCCACACGACACCAGCACCGCTGGCAGCGGATAAATCATCGTTCCAGGTCTCCAGTTTTGCTTCATTTCAGTTGCCAGTTTTCAGTTGCCAGTTTTCAGTTTTCAGCTTTCAGTTTTTTTCCGGAGGTTCCGGGATTTCCGGAAGTTCCGGGGGGGGGGACACAAAGTTAAGTGGCACGCCTTGGGGCTTACCATCCTAATTTGTTATCGACAAATAGCCGCATGAGACACTTGCAAGGATTTCTTGCGTCCTTGCCTGGTTGTGCCGACGGTCTCTTGCCGCCCGACTTTACTATTTCAAAATTTCAAAAAGGAGTAATAATGCTTAATAGGCAATAATGTTTAGATGATTAATAACCAATTTTTTCGAAAAGCCCTGTTGCAAAGCAGATGACAATGAACGCTACCACAGTAAATCCCAGACTGAACATGAGGAAATTGTTGCTGTAGTCATCCTCGTCAAAGTCGTCGGGCGAGTTGGCAGTGGCACGACGCCGGCGCACAATCTTGATGATGACATTAGTGATAATGCCACACGCCAGCCCAATGCCTAGAGCCATCAATGCGTAAATACCAATCGATTCCATATCTCAAATTGGGGTTTAAAATAAATAAATGAACAGAGAGAAGTTGAGCAGTTGAATAGTTGAGTAGTTGAATAGTTAAGTAGTTGAATAGTTAAGTAGTTGAGCAGTTTCCAATCCACAATCCACGATCCTCAATCCTCGATCCACGATCCACGATCCTCAATCCCAGCGCCGCAGGCGCAACTTAACACTTTACACTTAAAACTTAAAACTTATGTTCTCATTCTTCCCTCGCGATTTCGCACTGGCACATTTCACGATATTCTTCCCACTCGGGGTCTTCCTCGGCGTGAAACGACAGTGGAAGCTGCTCGTCGATATCACTCAGAGCAGTGTTGAGAAAGCTTTGGAAAGCCTTCAGGCTCACGGCATAGAACACCCAGTTGCGCTCGCCGGCACCAGTGTAGATGCCTGTGTTCACCACCACGGGGTCGCGACGCGCAGCCTCATGCATGGCATCGGTCACCGCCTCCATGGTTCGCGAGGTGGCATAATTGGGCATTCCGCCTTCATCGGGTTCATAAAGCCAAGTCATCTCAATGCGATAGATGTATCGGCCGCTTGCTATCACGTTGTCGAGCGAGCGTCGCCCGGTCACGAGCACCGTTCTTCCCTCGCTGTCCTCGCTGGGAGCAGTCCACCAGTCTTCGCTAATGTTCAATTTTGCCATAGTCCAAATGATGACTTCTTTAAAAACCGCCCTAAATTACACATTTTTTCTATAATCTCAAAGAAAAATCGCCAAAAAAATCGTTTTTCAACACAATATTTACGAAAACCTTACGTTTATCGTCATTTTTGCACTCATAGTTTGATAAATTTTACTACCTTTGCAAATCATAAAACACACTAAAAAAAGGAATCATGATCGATATCACCATCTTCATCATCACCATCTTGATACTGCTTGCCCTGGCAGTGGCTGCTGCATGGCTACTGCGCACCAGCACTGCAGCCACCGAGAAAGTGCGCATGCAGCAACTGCGCATCGACGAACTCAAGTCGACAGTGAAAAAACTCACCAATGAGCTGCGCGAGCTCGACGACCTCAAGGACTCGCTCGACCGCGACAAGACAGCACTCACCACCAGGCTCGAAGCCGTGACACGCACGCGCGAGCAACTCGAGGAGGAGGCACGAGGCACCTTCAAGCTCATCGCCAGCGAACTGCTCAACCACAGCCGCAAGACCATGAACGAGGAAGGCAAGACAAGCCTTGGTCAACTGCTCACACCCCTAAAGGAGCAAATCGACGGCCTCAACAAGGAGCTCAAGCAATACCAGGAGAAGCAAGACCTCAACACCAAGTATTTTGGCAGGGAACTCGACAAAATGATTGCCGCCAACAACGAAATCACACAAGAGGCATCGCGACTGTCGAACGCCCTCGTGAGCAACAACAAGATCCAGGGCGACTGGGGAGAAGGCGTGCTCAAGCGCATCCTCGACCTCTCGGGCCTGAAGCAAGACGTGCATTACCAGGTGCAGGTCACTCGCGACAGCCAGGGCAACGTGATTCGCAACGACGAGGGAGGAATGCTACGCCCCGACGTCACCCTCTTCATGCCCGACGGCAAGAACCTCATCATCGACAGCAAGGTCTCGCTCACCGCTTTTGTCGACTATGTCAACGCCACCACTCCCGAGGCACAGCAGCAGGCACTCAAGGACCATGTGGCATCGGTCAGGGCACAAGTCGACCTGCTGGCAAAGAAGGAGTACACCACCCAAGTGAAGAACACAGCCGACTTCGCCCTCATGTTCATCCCCAACGAGCCCGCCTATCTCACCGCCATGCAGGGCAACCAGCAGCTGTGGGAGTATGCCTACCACAAGCATGTGGTCATCGTGAGCCCCACCCACCTGCTCAGTGTGGCGCAACTGCTCATGCAGCTGTGGTCACGCGACAAGCAGAACAAGAACGCCGAGGCCATCGCCAAGGAAGTGATGAAACTCATGGACAAACTCAACGGCTTCACTGCCGACCTTGACAAGATTCAGAACGGCATCGACGCGATGCAGAAGAACTACAACAACGCCATGACCAAACTTACTGGCAAGGGCGGCATCGTGGCTAAGGGAAACACCATAAAAGAACTTGCCGGGCTCAAGACCAGCCAAATCGAAGAATGACACCAGGCACTACTATTTTTAAGACAAATTAACAGCGACACGACAATATATGCATAAAATATTCAGTAATTTTGCAAGAAAATAACACGGCAAAAAAAAATAATTATTAATCTTTAAACATTTCATTATGAAGAAATTCTACATGATTCTCGCAGCCATCGCTGCAATGACATTTACCGCACAAGCGGAAACCAACTATGAGACCATCGAAGTGGGCGAACTGGGAACCATCTACAACGGTTCGTTCTTTGACATGGCACCCACCAATTTCTATCTTGCCCACACCGGAGCACAGATGATCTACACCCCCGACTTGCTGGGCGACCTGCAGGGCAAGCACAACGTGAAAATCACCAACCTGAGCTTCTGGTTCAGCGCACAGTCGTGGGAGGACATTTCACGCAACGTGAAAATCTATCTCGAAGAGACCGATGCCACCGAGTTCCAAGCGATTGAAGGCGTTAAGCAATTCTATCCTTTCAGCGAAGTCAATGCCGAGATTCCCTTTGAGCTTTCAATGCTGGATTACTATGGCGACGACTGCAAGATCGAGTTCCCCGTCGACTTTGCCTTCACTCCTGGCAAGGGCCTGCTCGTGACCATCGTCTTCGACGCCCTTGACGACGACAACTGCACCATGGGCAGCGACTATGCGCCATTCTACACCACCAACATCTCAGGCCAGGCAATGACCTACACCCACAACACCACAAGCTTCATTGAGTATGCTCAAGGCGACGACTTCCCCGATGCCACTTCAGTACTGGGCTGCGGCAGCAACGTTAACCTGCCCGTTACCGAGATTGAGTACTCCTATGATGACGAGCAGCCTAGCGGCGTCAACGACATTGCCCAAGGCAAGACCGTTGCTGGTGTGAAGTACTATGGCATCGACGGCAAGCAGTTGAGCCAGCCACAAGGCGTGACCATCGCCGTAACCACTTTCACCGACGGAACAACCAAGACCGAGAAGATTGTGAAGTAATCACTACGGCTTAATAACAACAATGATGTGGTCTCAATATTTATTGGGACCACTTTTTTGTCAACGTTCCACGTTCCACTTTTTTTTCAAAAAAACCACTCCTATCGCTTGTAGATTAGAAAATTATGCCTACCTTTGCAGTCGCGTTTCTCGGGAACGAATCTGAGAGACCTGTGATTATTAACTATTTTACTAACTATTTAAATGAGCGAAGAATTAAAAAATTCTGCTATTTCACCCCTTGAAGACTTCGATTGGGATGCCTTTGAGAAAGGTGAGACTAAAAAAAATGAGTCTTATGAGACTCTGGAAGCCGCCTATGACAAGTCCCTGGGCGCAATCAAGGACAAAGAAGTAACCGAAGGTACTGTTATCTCAATCAACAAGCGCGAGGTAGTAGTTAACATTGGCTATAAGTCAGACGGTATCATTCCATTCAACGAGTTCCGTTACAACCCCGACCTGAAGGTAGGCGACACCGTGGAGGTGTTTGTTGAGAATCAGGAGGACAGCAAGGGTCAGCTGGTGCTTTCTCACAAGAAGGCTCGCACTGCCAAGAGCTGGGAACGCGTTAACCAAGCGCTTGAGAATGATGAAATCATTAAGGGTTACATCAAGTGTCGCACTAAGGGCGGTATGATTGTTGACGTATTTGGCATCGAGGCATTCTTGCCAGGCAGCCAAATCGACGTGAAGCCCATCCGCGACTACGACATGTTTGTCGACAAGACAATGGAGTTCAAGGTTGTGAAAATCAACCAGGAGTACAAGAATGTAGTTGTTTCTCACAAGGCACTCATCGAGGCCGAGCTTGAGCAGCAACGCAAGGAAATCATCGCTAAGCTCGAGAAGGGTCAAGTGCTTGAGGGTACTGTTAAGAACATCACCAGCTACGGTGTATTCATCGACCTGGGTGGCGTTGACGGTCTTATTCACATTACCGACCTCTCTTGGGGCCGCGTGAACAACCCCGCCGACATCGTAGAGCCCGACCAGAAGCTCAACGTTGTAATCCTCGACTTTGACGAGGAGAAGAAGCGCATTGCCCTGGGTTTGAAGCAGTTGCAGCCACATCCATGGGACAAGCTCGACGAGAACCTGAAGGTTGGCGACAAGGTTACCGGCAAGGTAGTTGTCATGACCGACTATGGTGCATTTGTTGAGGTGGCTCCCGGTGTTGAGGGTCTTATCCACGTGAGCGAGATGAGCTGGTCGCAGCACCTGCGCAGCGCTCAGGACTTCCTCAAGGTGGGCGACGAGGTAGAGGCCGTTATCCTCACTCTCGACCGCGACGAGCGCAAGATGTCGCTTGGCATCAAGCAGCTCAAGGAGAATCCTTGGGACAAGATCGAGGAGAAGTATCCCGTTGGCTCTAAGCACGCTGCTAAGGTTCGCAACTTCACCAACTTTGGTGTCTTTGTAGAGCTTGAGGAAGGCGTTGACGGTCTTATCCACATCAGCGACCTGTCATGGACCAAGAAGATCAAGCACCCAAGTGAGTTCACTCAGATTGGTGCCGACATCGACGTTGTAGTTCTTGAGATTGACAAGGACAACCGTCGCCTGAGCCTTGGTCACAAGCAGCTCGAGGACAATCCTTGGGACAACTTCGAGACAATTTACACCGTGGGAAGTATCCACGAGGGTACTATCACCGAGCTCCTCGACAAGGGTGCTGTTATCAGCCTGCCTTACGGTGTTGAGGGCTTCGCAACTCCCAAGCACCTTGTTAAGGAAGACGGTACTCCCGCTAAGCAGGACGAGAAACTCCAGTTCAAGGTTATCGAGTTCAACAAGGATGCTAAGCGCATCATCTTGAGCCACAGCCGCATCTTCGAGGATGAGCAGAAGGCCGAGGCTCGCAAGGCTCGCAAGGCCGCTGGCAAGCAGCAGGCCGAGGAGCAGCCCGTAGCTCAGTCGAGCAACATCGAGAAGACCACTCTGGGCGACATCGATGCTCTTGCCGAGCTCAAGCAGAAACTCGAGAAAGGTGAGTAATCCTTAAAGTGCTATTTTTAGCAACCAAAACATGCCAAGTCACTTGTAGTGGCTTGGCATTGTTGTTTTCCCACCTCTCTGCGAAGAGAGAGAGTGTGTGTGTGAGAGAGCATAAAATCACTCTGCCTCCATGAGAAGGATCAGGCGGTTTCCTGTGTTGATGTATTTTGCCACAAACTGCTGAACATCGCTCACTGTGATGCTGTCGAGCAGCTGCAGGTAGTCACGGTCGAGATTCACGCCGTTCTTCACCCAGTTGCGCATCATAGCCATCCAGTAGGTGTTGTCCTCGATGTCCTCGTTATACACCTTGCGGTAGTACTTCTTAACCTTGTCGAGCTGCTCGGTGGTAATGCCCCTTGCTGCCACGTCTTTGATGGTCTGCTCGATAATATCACGAGCCTCGGCACCCTTGCCGGCGGTGACTGTTACGTTTAGCGGCATGAAGGTTACGGGGCCGTCGTCGCCGTTTTGGTCGGTGACCACGCTGCAGTGAGTGTCGACATGATAGGTCCAGCCCCGGTTCTCGCGAAGCTCGTCACGGAATATTCCAGTAAACACCTGCCCTGCAATCTTTGCCAGCAGCACGTTGCGCGCGGTGTAGGGACAATCGCCAGTCCAAAAGAAGTACACCTTGTCCTGCGCTGTCTCCATCTTGCGAGTCCAATAGTTCTTCACATTGCCACTAAAGAGGTGATATCCTATGTCCTTGGCTCGCTCGATGCGTCCATTGCCAGGCAGTGCTGCGATGTATCGCTCGCTGAGCATCATGAGCGAGTCGCGGTCGAAGTCGCCTATCACATACACCGTCATGTCGCTCAGGTCGGCAAAGCGGTCGCGGTACACGTCGATGATGCGGCTGTAGTCCACCTTGTCGATCTCGTCGAGCGTGAGTTTCTCGGCTCCCAAGGGGTGATGGCAGAAGACATTGGCGAAAATGGAGTCGGCAAACTCAAACTTAGGGTCGTTCTGGTTGGCGATGCGAGTGCGGTTCTGTTCAAGATAGGCATTAAATGCATTCACGTCTTGCTGTGGGCTGGTGAGTTTGAGATAGAGCAGCTGCATGGCGGTCTCAAGGTCGCCACGGGCCGATGCCCCCTGAAATCCTTCCTCGGTCTTGCTCACGAAGGTGCGCATCTTCACATCCTTTCCTGCAAGCGCTTTCTTGAGGTCGTTGCTCAAGAATTCACCATATCCGCTCAGCGCCATCACTGCATTTATAGCCTTTAATGAGGCGGCATCCTGGGCACGATAGTTCTGCGAGAGACCTCCGGGCGCGGCGCCGGCTATCACCACTTCTCCTGCCTTGATGGTGGTGGGTTTCACCAGCATCTTAATGCCATTGCTCAGCGTCCATTGCTCGGCATCAAACTCTGGCACAACCTGTTGCGAGACAATCTTGCCTGCTTGTGGCTCGGCTGGCAGCAAGCGCTCGGTGTTAATCTTGTCGACATAGGCCTCCACCTGCTGCGCGCGGCCTTGGCGATAGGCATCGATTAACCCCTGCTGGGTGGGCAACTCGGCAACTTCGCTTTCGGGCGCAAAAGTCAGCAGCACCACGTTGCGCTCGGTGTCGCTTGTAATGTGGTGCACATAGTCATTCACCTGCTCAAGTGTTGTCTCCTCCATCACCTTGCGCATGATGCTGTATTGTGTCTCAAACGATGGGATGGGCTCTCCCTCGAGGAAGGCTCGCACAAAGTCGCGGCACAGGCTGGTGTTGCTGTACTTATCGCGCTCGCGATACATCTTCTCTACTGAGCTCTCATAGTTGAGGCGCGCGCGACGCAGTTCGCTTTGGGTGAAGCCGTGCTCTTGTGCTCGTTTCACCTCACGCGCCATCCATTGCATTGCCTGAGCAGCCTTGCCGCCCTTTGCCATGGCAATGACTTGGAAGGCATCGCGGCTCTTGGCGAGCATGAAGCTGCGGTCGGCGGCATGAACGGTAGTGAATGGCGCGTCGGGCTGCTGGACTATATCACTGAATCGTGAATTCAGCATCGATGAAACCATGCGCTTGAGGTATTCATCCTTAAAATAGGCTGTTGTTCCCTTGAGTGCCTCGTCAAGGCCATCATGCTTGTACATCAGCCGCACGCTTATGGTTCCCTGCTCCCGGTCGGTCTCCACACAGGAGATAATCTGCTCATTATCGGGCACGGTGACCTTCTCCACTGGCTTGGCGTTCTTGGGATTCTTCACGTTGCCAAAGAGTTCAACTATTTTCCCCACAGCATAGTCGGGGTCGATGTCGCCCACCACGATGATGCACTGATTGCTGGGATGATACCATTGCTTGTAGTAGTTGCGCAGCTCTTTGTGCTTGAAGTTTTTGACCACGCTCATTAGTCCTATGGGCATGCGCTCACCGTATAGGCTGCCCTGATACAGCAGTGGCGCACTCTTCTCGAGCAGGCGGTAGTTGGCCCCCGTGCGATAACGCCACTCCCCCTCTATCACCCCACGCTCCTTGTCAATTTCCTTGCCGTCGAGAGTGAGGTCGTGTCCCCAGTCGGCGAGCACGAGGAAGCAGGAGTCCAGGACAGTGCGTCGCTCGGTGGGCACGTTGCTGATGTTGTAGACCGTCTCGTCGGTCGAGGTGTAGGCGTTAAGATTAGCCCCGAATTTCACTCCCACCGATTCCATATAGGTTATCAGCGAGTTCCCTGGGAAATGCTTAGTACCGTTAAAGCACATGTGTTCAAGGAAATGCGCCAGTCCTCGCTGACTTTCCAGTTCCTGGAGCGAGCCCACTCGCTGAGCGATAAAGAAGTCGGCGCGTTGCTCGGGATAATTGTTGTGCTTTACATAATAGGTCAATCCATTGGGCAGAATGCCGGTGCGCACGGTGGGGTCGGCTGGAACCACCTCTTGTGCGATGCTTCCCAGCGTAAATCCCACGCTTGCTGCAATGAGTAAAATAATTCGTTTCATTATTATATAGTTTTTTAATAAGTTTTCAAAACACAAAACCGAGCGAGATGTCAAACTCGTTGCGGTGGGTGGAGTGGACAAAAATGCAGCGCTGCCACTGCGCAGTGGCACGAATGGCATAACGGGCATTGAGAGCCACCGTGGCGTCGAGTGCCGCGAGCATCGAGGTGCGCTTGCTGCTCAAGTAGTTGAAAGTGGTAGCTACGGCGCGCCGCAAGCCTGCCAACTCGGGCTTCACGTCGTCGCTAAGCTCGATGCGACTCGATGTGGGGCTGCGGTGTTCCATGCCAAGGGTGAGAACCATGTGAGTGCGGTGTCCCACCAGTGCCGAGCCTTTCATCCTGAGCCCGTAGGCCATCTCATTGACTTGCTTGACGCTGGCGGGATCTACATATATCTCGTTGTAGTGATGATACCCTATTGATGGATGAGCCGCCAGCGTGAAGGCGGCAAATGAGTGCTGCCACACGGCGTCGACCACTGCGGCAAAGGTGTTCTGGAACGACATATCGAGCGCTCCTATCTGTGTGTAGACCGAGCCAGCGGGATCGCCAAAGATGTTCTCGGTGCCCACACGACGCGTTGCCTCTACATGTGCCTTCACTCCCCAGTTGGTGTCAATCCATCCCGCATCGGCTTGAAGCTCGTTGTGGGTGACATGCGCCATGGGCAGTTTGTTGAGCTGAGTTATGATGTTGTTGAACGAGAATCGTGACGCCTCTGCACTGGCACTGAATCCACTGCCATCGGTGGGATGAAAATTGAGCGTCGCCGCTAATCGGTTGCCGTTGTAATAGGTCTGAATGCCAGTTCCTGCAAAGCGACTGTAGTCATTGGCAAATCCCAACAGGTGGAATATCTTGTCATTACCCAGCTCGCTATAGAACGCTACATTGTTAGTCTGCTTATATTTCTTGTAGTTAAAGCTTGCGGCGAGCACATAGTCACGCCACACATTGTAGCCTATTCCCGCTTGGACATCGAGATTGGCGGTCACATTGCGTGGACGTGGGTCCACATTGCGATAATAAAGACCTGCTGTGTAGCCTATCGATGCTCCTATAGCCCATTTGCCATTATAGTTAGCCCATCCTCCCATGAAACTGTAACGCTCCACGTTCATGTTGCCACCCACGCTGTCGGCGAGCATGTAGGGTTGCACCACTTGTGGCTCGCTGGTCTCGTTCCAGTTAATGCCTTTTATTCGGCCATTATTATAGTAGGCCTCGCCCCACAGGGTGCTGTTGCGGTGCTTCATATAAGTGTTGGCATCAAAGACCAGTGTGTGGTCCTTGTCGCCTTGTTGCACGTCGACAGCACGATTCTCGCTGCGGCTGTTGTAACCAACTCTCACCTCGCTGAGTGAGTAGTTGCGCTTGAATTGCATAATAGCAGGATTGTTCCACGCGAGTTGCAACAAGCGCTCACTTTCACTATTGCTGCGTGCCACACGTTGCATCACTCCAGCCGTGTCAACAGCTTCCTGCGCCATCGACTGACCAGCAACCATCATCGCTGCTATAATTATAATATGTTTAAAATAATTGTGCATTATGTACTGCATTAATTAATTGGTGCAACTCCATCCCATGTTAGCTGAGTGCACTTGCTGCCTAAATAATCAATTGCTGTGCCCTGGCGTTCAATCTCGCTGGCAATGACGTGGCTGTTGAAATCGTCGCTGGAGTTGTTGGTGTCCTTGAGCACTGGCCTGCCGTCTTTGAGATAAAGCATCTTGCGACGCACACTGTGAAAATAACGTGTCTTGTCATGGTCCATAGTGCCGCAATAGGCATAGCCACGATCGAGCGACGAGTGTGTCACGTTCCAGGCATACTCGGCCTCAACACTGCAATTCACTGCATCGACAATCCACTCGTTGGGCATTTTATAGGCCTGCTGAGACATTGGATAGGTTCCCGCCTCGACAATTATCTCATAGTTATAGCGATAGAGATAATTGGCAAGGTATTCTTCCTTGTCGACAGGAATTCGCGCCAGCGCCCATGCCTTGAAGCCACGGTTGTGGAGCAGGAAGAACGAGAGCGTGTAGCAGTACCACTTGTCGAGGTTGGGGACTGTGGGGCTGTCTATATCAAGGTGCGATGGCGAAGTAGACACGTCAAACCACTCAAAGTGGGCATGGCTCAGGTCAAAGGAGTTCTCGTTGGCCACGCGGTGGTCGATTCCAGTATCGCATATCAACAACTCTTCACCAGGCTGCACAGGATAATCGGTGCCACTACCTGGAATGGTGTATATTGCTTGCACGGTAAAAGCGCTTGCCATCACGTTAGGGCGGTAGTTATACTTCTGCGTTGTGGTGAACTTCGACTCAAGGAAGGTTAGCCCATCGGCATAGAGCACATGGTCGGTGTTGTTGTAGATTTTCACATAGTCATCGCCATAGTACTGGTTGCCAGTGGGACGCAGTGTGCCAGCAAAGAACACCTCGCTGATGATGAAGTCGTCGGTTGGAACAAATACATAGGTCACAAGATTGATGGTGCTGTTGTCGGCACTGATTTCCACACCTTGCGTGAAAGCCTGGATGTTTTTGCTGCTGACGTTGCCATTCTCGTCGGTAATTTCTAATAGTGCTTCGTAGCTCACATCATAGAGTCCTGGCTTGAGATTGATGTCGTTGCGTGAAGTGTAGGTAGTCACGCGGCCAGTAGTAACATTTTTAATCTCGAAGACTTCGTCGCTTATCTCTCCTCCAACTGCACTTTCGAGATCGGCAGGCATGGTGATGTTGAGATGAACTGGCAGCGATGTTGATGAGGCAACATCACTCAACTTGTCATCGCAGGACCACAATATCAGAGCCACGCTCATTAATGCTAATATATAAAACTTCTTTATCATTGCTTTAACTTACTATTTTACAACTGATAACTGATAACTCCTCTATAATGAGAAAATAAGTTCCATACCAAAATAAGGGTCGCTGGTTCGGCGCACCATCAGTCCATTGCTCTTGTAGTCGGGGAGGTAGTCTATCAAGCGATTGGCAAAGACGGCGATTTTCAGGTGCTTTCCCACCTGCTTTGTGGCCTTGAGGTTGACATATAGTGCAATGGGAGTTGTTAAACGATTATATAGGTTGTCGTTGTAATACTTGGTGAGAAATTGCAGTATTGGGTCGCTCTTATGGGCTTCGGTGTAAGGATGTAACTGCCCGTCGGCCACATCGAGATAGCTCTCGGGCACACCATTCTGCCACAGTTTGCGCGTGCTCACCCACCACATGCATTGCACGGTAGTTGTGAAGATGAGTCCCCAGCGTGTTATCTGCGTGTCAAACATGAAATTGGTGTTGAAGCGGTTGTTCACACGTCCTTCATTGTAATTGTAATACCCTATGTAACGGTTGTTCACTGGCACACCGTCGACCACATCGCTCACTGGGTCGTAGAGCATCATCGAGTTAGTATATGTCGACCTGAACCATGCGCCAGTGACGGTGAGTGCTGTGGCGATTTTGTGCCAGCGGGCAGTGTTGATGGTAAACTCTATTCCCTCCTTGTCGAGACGGCTGCCATTGGTTGTCATGGTGTATCCGTCCAGGACCATCACGTCGGTATAGGGGATGGTGTCAAGCAACGGTGGGCCAGTGACATATTCGGCTTGTATGCCGTTGGCGTCATATTTTCGGTAGCCATAGGGCTGATAGTGGCTCATGCTGCGGAAACCTGAGTTCATCTTCTCCTTGAAATAGGTTATAGAGAAACGATTCTTGCCTATCTCGCCACTGAGTCGCACTTCCCACTTGTGATTGACGGCTGGCTTGATGCCATAGTTGGTGACATCATCGATGTAGGTGCGCAGGCTCACATGGCTGTGCTCTTGAGGATTAAGCACGTCGTAGTAATTGAGCTGTATAAAGTCGTTGTAATGCGCTTGAGGAAACAGGTGGCTCACTGTGGGCATCTTAGTAGTGACACCATATCCTCCAGCCAATGAGAGCTTTAACTGGCGCTTACCAATCTTGACAGCAGGGAATTCCCACTTGGCATTGATGCGCGGATCAAAATACATCTTACCGCTAAGTGTATAACGGCTGTCGAGCCCCACGAGCTGGATGCTGCGCACTCCTGCCTGCAGTTCCACCCGATGCTTGCCCACTGGCACTTGCAGGTTGTCCTCAACGTAGAAAGAGAGAACCTTCAACGCAGGAATGTCCTTATAGGCGCGTGGACGTGTCACCCACGAAGCCGAGAGAGGTTGCGTCAAGTCATAGATTTGCCCGTCGCCATAGTTCTTCGACAGAGTCCACTCTCCACCCAGTTTGTAGGCATTGGTCATCGCCTTGTAGTTGAGGTTTCCCTCGGCCTTAAACTTCACAAAAAGGTTCACCGGCTTGCCATCGCTTATGTAATGGGCTGTGTAGTCGTTGAGCAGGTATTGACCGTCGTGCACACCTTCCTCCATCGACGTGGGCGCTATCGACGCACGTTGTGGAGCCACCTGCTTGTGGCGTTCCAGCCTGTCGGCCTGATAGCTTGCCGAGGTGTTGACGTTCACTCGCTTGATCCATGAGAGCTTGGTGAAACTAAAGGTTATGTCGCTGGTGTAGCTCAAGCGGTTGTAACTCGACTTATATTCGTTAATCTTGAGTGCGCTCAAGTCGGGGTCGGTCTTGGAGTTGTCGAAGGAACCCGTATAATCCACTCCCGTAATCCACGATGTCTCCAGGCTGGGGCGATTGAAGCGCATGTTCAGTCGCCCCGACACTGTCACGCGCTTGTAGTTCTCAAGGTTGTTGCGTGGGTCGATTTTCGAGTCAAGGTAACTGCCGTCAACATTCATGATGTGGTCGCTTTTTCCCAAATGAAAGCCTTTTCCCACACTCACGAGTTTGCTGTATTCGTCGGCCTTGAAGCGTGCAGTGAGAGGTGTTGCGCGGCGCAATCGCTTGATGTTGACCATTCCACTGGTGAGGTTGCCATATTCTACACTGGGGATGCCGCGCACGATTTCCACACTCTCGATGTTGTCGGTTGAGATGGTGCGCATGTCCACGCCTCGGTTGGTCATGTCGCGCTTGCCCTCGGGGGTTGACATGTCGCTGCCTGTTCCAGGCACGTTCTGCATATTGGCGTCGCCATTGATGGGTGCGCCGTCCACCACAAAGAGAGTGCCCAGGGCACTGATGGCATAGTTCTCGCTGTTGCTCGTTGCCCCGCTGGCGGTGAGGTTTCCTGTCTCGCGCAGCTGAATGGAGTTCACGCTACCCATCTCGGGGGTTTGGGAAATGTTGCCTGGCAGCAGTTCGAGCAGGTCGGTAAAGCTGGTTGGCTGCAGGTGTGCCATGGCATCGCGGTCGATGCGTGAGGTGCTTGTGAGTCCCGTTTGCTCCTTGGCAGTAACCACCACCTCGTCGAGCAGTTGCGCATCTTCTTCAAGGTAAAAGTCAAGAGTGCGATTTTGGTTGACGGTAATCTTTTGGGTCACAGTCTTGTAGCCAATAAACGACACCGTCACCGTGAAGTTTCCTGCCGCAATGCTCGTGGTGTAATGGCCCT
The DNA here is from genome assembly GCA_900318065.1 of uncultured Prevotellaceae bacterium. Lineage (GTDB taxonomy): Bacteria > Bacteroidota > Bacteroidia > Bacteroidales > Muribaculaceae > Sodaliphilus. The sequence continues at coordinate 5,501 of ONIY01000014.1, read as the reverse complement.
GGGCGTCGGTCAAGACAGTGCGCTGTCCCGGCGAGAGTTCTACCAGAGCAAACTCCACGGCCACGCCGGTGGCCTTGTCGCGCACAGTGCCACGCAGGGTGTATCCCCACGCAGGCAATGCCAAGAGCACCATGAGCAGATATATGACAATTGTCTTCCTCATTATTATTTATACTTTGAGCATGCAAAATTACCACTATTCACTCCCGTGCACAATACCCAAATATCACTACTTTTAAGCATAAAATACACAAATTATAGCGATTGTCCAGAGACTTCAGAGGATGTAATTTTGCAGTCGATAAAAATTAGATTTTCATTTTAGAAATATGCGCAAATTATACATAACACTTATTTCGATGCTTGCAGTGATTACTACCGCTGCTCAAAACGAGAACATAACCACAAGCTGGGCACATCTCTTTGAAGCGTGTCCTCCCACCATGGGTAGCGACATGGTGCTCGACGGCGACAACATCTACTACGTGATGCTCTCGGGCACCACTCAGGGCGTGGGCGACAGTGGCTGGCCCAAGGAATATAACGACCCAACGCTCTCGGTCTACTACGGCGGCGAGACGATATGCACCGGAGCACCCTATGAGGGAGCCAGCTATAACAACAACCTCAACATCATCAAGACCGGCAGTGACGGCAATTTCCAGTGGGTGGTCTACTCCACCAGCGGCGAGTTCAGCGATGGCCACGTGGCAACAGCCCCCGATGGCGGCATCTATGTTGCCACCAAGGTGCGCCACACCGACAACATGCGCACCAGCGACATCCTCATCACCGATGCCACTGGCGTCACCACCACGCTTGCCTGGCAACTCGAGAGCGACGAAGCGAGCCGCTACTACCGCGGCTTGTTGATGAAGATAGACGGCAACGGCGCGCTGCAGTGGACGCACACCATCGACTTGAGCACCGCTGCCCAGCCTGCCGCCACAGGCAACTATACTAACGGCACCTTCGACGCCCTCGCTATTGAGGACATCATCGCCGATGCCAGCGGCAACTGCTATGTGGCAGGACGTTACTCCAATCCCATGAGCTTTTATCGTGCCGATGGCACTGCCCTGGTGCTCACCCCTCACAACACCCAGGGGTGGAATGGCGACACACAAGAGACTCGTGGCGACCTCTTTGTGGCAATATTTGACTCCAACGGTTTCGTCACCAACACATTTACCACTCAAGGACATTGTGCTGCCGAGGCAATGACCCGCCTGGCATGGAATGGCGACAATATCGTCCTGTCGAGTTTTGTCAAAGGCACCTCGGCGAGCGACTACATCACCGTGGGGAACGACACCTACAGCACCCCCGACGGCAACCAGAGCATCCTGCTATCATGCCTCGACAAGCAACTGCAACCCCTGTGGTCGCGCTTCTACAAGGGAATGCTCACCAACAAGAACAAAACCAGCATCATGCAATGGAACGACCTGCAGGTGGCAGGCGGCAGCATAATCCTTAACGGTATGGGAAACTTTAACCTCGATAACGGCATGGGGGGCTCACTTGCCACGCAAAACGCTTCGAGAGAGGGATTTGTGATAAAACTTGACGCTTCAACGGGTGCTTGGCAAGCCGGCACCACCAGCATGGAAGCGTTTCCCACCATCTCACCAAGCGGCACTGCCGTGCCTAACACAGCCATCAACGGCTGGCCAGGCTGCTTCGAGGCACAGAACGACAGCCTCTACGTCTACGGCTACAACCAGGGCCAGCAGACCATCTATATGGCATCACTCAGCAGCGACGACCTGCAGCCAGGCACCGTCTATCATCTCATAAAAGGTGGCTCACAGCCCACCGCTGTCACATGTCGCGCCACTGGCAACATGCTCTACACCATGAGCCGCGGCAAGGTGCTTGAAGACTATGACGACGACGGCAACGTGAGTGGTTATTACCAGGATTTCCAGTACATTAACAGCGACATCCACACGTCGCCCATTCCCAAGAACGAGCAAGGCTATTTCTCATCGTTTGCCATGCCGCTGGCGGCCTTTGAACTGCCGTTTGAAGTAAAGCAGTTCACCACCGCCATCACTGGCGACGTGAATGGCGACGGCTCAGTGACCAGTGCCGATGTCACTGCAATCTACGACATCATCCTGGGCACTCCATCTTCGCAGTCATTCAATGCCGATGTCAACAACGACGGCAACATCACCAGCGCCGACATCACCGCTGTTTACAACATCCTTTTAGGAACAAACTAAACTCATAATAATCAATAATTTAAAACAAGTTTTTTATGAAAAAAATTACACTTTTAGCAGTCGCTGTGCTGGCATCGGCATCGATGCTGGCAAGCGCACAATCTCTTGGCGGCACACAGACGCTATGGGCAAAGTTTGTGAAGAACACCCAAAACGAACAGGCTCTCACGTCACAGGGCAACCAGATGGTGCTTGCACAGGATGGTGGCCTCTATTGCATTGGCAACATTGGCTCTACCACTGCCGAGCAAATGACAGTGCTCACCGATGGCACCAACGCTACCAATCTTGCACAAGGAATCGACTACAGCGGCAATGGTGCCAATCAAGGTCTCTTGATCATGAAACTCAGTGCCGACGGCGAACTCGTATGGACTGTGGCTCAAACCAACGGTGAGGCTGCCGTTAACGAGAACTGGGTGGCTGCAACTGCCGATGGCGGACTCGTGGCGCTTGTCAACCTGCGTCACACCGAGGGTCACCTGGGCGACAATATCACCATCAAGGATGCGAAGGGCAACAACTTCGACTACGAATGGACCGTGGAGGCGCGCAGTTTCCGCAGCTTCATCATTAAAATTGATGCCGATGGCGGCATCGAGTGGACGCGCGAGATTGAGGCCAATGCCACTGCCGACGAGGCCACCTATCCCGCTTGGAGCCAGACCAGCCGCAACATTGGTCAGGGCATCAAGACCTATGCTCTCGACATCGACAACGAGGGCAACATCTATGTGGGTGGTCTCATGTGTGCCACTCTCACCACCGATGGCGTGACCATTCCCGTCCACAATGTGGCAAGCTGGAACGGCAATGCTCAAACCACCGTGGGCAACATGTTTGTCATCAAGTTTGACCAGGATGGCAACTACGTTAAGCACCTCGTGAGCGAGGGTGAGGCAACTCAAGAGAACGTGCGCGCACTCAAGGTAGTGGGCAACAAGCTCTACATGGCAACCTGGATTGCCGGCGTGGCTGGCACCGAGTTCTCGATTGGCGGCAAGAGTGTCATTCCAGCAACCGTCAACGGCAGCTGGGCACTTGCCGAGCTCGACACCAACCTCAACGTGAACTGGCTGCAGTTCTATGAGTCGACCATCAGCGGTTCGGCATGGCAAATGCCCACTATGACCATTGCCGGCGACCACATCTACCTGATGGGAACAGCAAAATATGGCTACACAATAGGTGAGACCAATTACACCAACACTCCTGCCAACAAGGCTCGCCAGTCATGGCTCATGCAGTTTGACCGCAGTAATGGCAATGCCACTGCCGCTACAGTGCTTGCCACTGGCAATATGCAGATGCAGCATGGCTTCTTTGGCGGTTATGAAGGCACCGACGGCAACTTCTATGCCATTGAGCGCGGCCTCACTCCATCGGCAAGCTTTGGCTCTGAGATGATTCTCTACAAATTCAACCAGGAAACACTTGAGATTGATGACAACGTGCAACTGGCACAGGGCTCATGCGACGGACAGTCGCTCGTTACCGATGGCACAAAGGTGTATGTGATGAACCGCTTTGGCAACAAGAATGAGGCCATCTCGTTCTACAACAGCGAGATCACCTTTAGCAGCCTGTCATTTGTGTGGGGGCAGAGTGCCTATGAAGTTCCCGTGGGAGCTGTTCAAAGCCTCACCATCGAGGGCAACAGTGAGATTAACCTTGAGAAGGGCAAGAGCATTGACCTTGTGGCCTCTCTCATTCCTGAGGATCCAGCTAATAGCGAAATCATTTGGTCGTCGAGCAACGAAGAGGCAGTCACCGTCGACGAGAACGGCAAAATCACTGCTGTCAACGACCAGAAAGCAGGTGGCGACAATGCCATCATCACTGCCACCTCGGCAAGCAACCCAAGCGTGAAAGCCAGCGTGAAGGTAAATGTCACCAACGTGACTGCCATAGGCACTGTCAACTCCGCCAAGGCCGTCAAGACCGTGCGTTACTACAACGTGGCTGGCGTGGAGAGCAACGTGCCATTCAGCGGCATGAACATCATTGTCAAGACCTACAGCGATGGCTCACGTGAGACGACTAAAGCAGTGAAATAAGTAATCGCTACATCCATAACGCCCACACAAGAACAGGGCTAACACCATTGAGGCTGGAATCCACACCAAGATTCCAGCCTCTACTTTAAAAGGACAAAGGACGAAGGACAAAGGACGAAGGACAGAAAGCCCGGGAACATCCCGCAACCTCCCTAAAAAACTGCAACAACTAAAATTTCTCGCGACTAATAACCTATAACTGAAAACTATTAACTATCTTTGCAAGTTGATAGGAAGAGAAGATGAAGATAGTTCGCAGCAAATATTTACCCCCATCACGCAGGCATGCGGCGATTAATTTGTTCGGGATATTTTTTGTCCACCCCAACGTGCACGTCAACGAGCGACTGATCAACCACGAGCGCATCCACACTGCACAAATGCGTGAACTGCTCTATATCCCGTTCTACCTCATCTATCTCATTGAGTGGCTGCTCCGGCTTGTGATGAAGGACAATGCCTACCTGAGCATTGGCTTTGAGCGCGAGGCCTATCGCCACGAGGACGACCCCAGCTACCTGGAGCACCGCAAGCACTACGCATGGGTGAAATACCTGCGCAAGAAGAACAAACGCCAACGAAAGAGAAAAAGGAAAAGAAAAAACCGCGACTAATTCACTACACATCAAGAAATTTATAACAATCCATACACGATGAACAAACAAGAAATTGAAACACGCAAAGCCGAGTTTATTGAACTGCTCAAGTCTACAGGACGTGAGGGAGTTGACGAACTTGTGGAGATGCTCGACGAGGGCAAGATGCACTTCTTCACTGCCCCAGCAAGTGTGAACCATCACCTCAACAGCGATGGCGGGCTGCTGGTGCACTCGCTCAACACCTGCAAGGCGGGTCTGAAACTGCGGGAGATGGCAATCGCCATGAAGCCCGAGCTCGAACCCATGCTCAAGCGCGACAGCGTGATAATAGCCACCCTGCTGCACGACATCTGCAAGGCCGACATCTACCACCCTGCCATCAAGAAGCGCAAAGGCGACGACGGCATTTGGCGTGAGGTGGCAAGCTATGACGTGAACTACAGCAACTTCCCCATGGGCCACGGCGAGAAATCGGCAATGCTGGCACTGATGAGTGGACTGGAGATCTATGACGATGAGCTACTTGCCATTCGCTGGCACATGGCGGCATGGGACCTGCCCATGCAAAGCGTTGAGCTGAACAAGTGCATCAACACCGCCCGCGACGAGCACCC